>CATKZA010000243.1 GCA_949841235.1 uncultured Clostridiaceae bacterium | reverse complement strand
AGGATTGCTAAAGAAGAGCCTTGTGTTGATTGGTGGATTTTCCGTCCTTATGTTTGTCTTTTCTGAACTGCTGGCAGGTCCCTTGTCCCGGGTGTACGTGGGGTATGACAAATTCCTTCTTGCGCTGACGCAGAGGGGATTTGTCCTGTTCTCCTTCTCGTTTCTTTTTTCGGGATTTCCGGTGTTTGGCTCGGCATTTTTTACCGCTTTGAACAATGGCTTGGTTTCCGCTGCCATTTCCTTTCTGCGAATCGGCGTATTCCAGATATTGTCCGTGCTGATCCTTCCGCTTTTTCTGGGGATTGACGGCATATGGCTCTCCGTGGTTACGGCGGAAGTGGCGGCAACCGCAATGGTGGTTCTTTTCTGGATCGTAAATAGAAAAAGATACCTCTAGCTGCGAATTACGCCACAGGCAATCTTATCTCCGGAATCCCCCGAGGGCTGCGCGGTGAAGTCGTCCCGCTTTCCGTGCAGGATGAGGGAGCGGCCCAAGATGTCTTCTATCTCCAAATAGCCATCGTAGAATGCCATATAGGCGTAGCCGCTGCTGTTAAGCACGGGAGGCAGATCTCCCAGGTGGTAGGGGTGGGCTGCCCCTGTGGGGTTATAGTGCATCCCCGTATTGGCAAAATGGTTGCCGCAGTCCCCGTTTTCGTGGATGTGCATTCCGAGAAATCGGGGAGCGTAGGAGGCGCTGTTTGGCAGGTTGTCTAGTTCCACCTCCACCATGATTCCCGTCCCCCATTTGGTTCGATAGAAATTGGCAGTGCCTATGATGTCCGGGAATGCGTCTCCCCCTTGAATCACTGCGTAGGCTTGGGGTGCGTCCTTGGCGATGGACATGGAAAATATATTGGAATCTTTCAATTTAAATTCAGTCCTTTTTTCTTCATTATATGAATAAAGCAGGGAAATGTTATCGGGTGGTTATCATTTACCATTTTGCATGTTCTATGCGAAATGCGTCCATGGGATTGCTTTTTGGGAATAATCATTGTAGAATGGAAATCAGTGTAAAAATATTACAGGAAGGGGCGAGCTGCATGACGAGACGGGATTATTCCGAAGAACAGTTGTTTCAGATGGGGAAGAACAGTTATGATAAGCTGGTACTGCATTGCAAGAATCTGGAAATGGCCGGATTCTGGGACAAGGCACAGCAGGTGATGCAGCAGTCCAGTTCTGAGGTGCTGGATTTGTATGTTCAGGCAGTTCTGATGCAGCTGGCAAAGCAGTGTGGGGAGATTTTGGAGAGCCAGCTGCGCTTTATCCAGATGGTGACTTGCAGCAATCCCCTGGGCATCTCCGAGGATATGTCGGTGGATGGAGATCTCTTGCGGGATGTGGATCGGATTTACCATATGCCCCCCATCCTGATTCAGTTGTGCAGCCTCCATGACAAGGAGAAAAAGGATGATATGACTGCCTATTTCGTGGATGCCCTGCTCAATATCCTTCTCTGCATGGCTTATCTGAACCATGGGAAGGATCCGGAGGTATCCCAGTTCATTCAGGAATATTATCAGAAAATAAATCACTATATTGATGGGAAAGATGCCAAGTCCCATACCAGGTATGTCATGCACAAATTGAATAATGCCGTGATTGAGTGTGATCTGGATGCTATGAAGAAGGAGGAGGACCAGCGCGGCCGGGCGGCGGTGATGGCGGCTGGGGAGATTGCCGTTCTGTCCAATGGAGAGGACGCAAAAGCCCGGGTAGATGGAGAAGAGAAGGTTCAAGACCAAGGGGCAGAGGAATCGAAGAAAGCCCGAGTTCAGGCAGAGGAAGAAGAGGAAGTCCGAGTTCAGGCAGAGGAAGAAAAAGAAGCCCGCAGAAGGGAAATGCAGGTCAAACGGGAGCAGATTAAGAGAGAGCAGGAGGAAAAGAGGGCTCAGAGGGAGAGGCAGCGGGAAGAAAACCGCCGTCTGCGGGAAGAGAATGAGAGAAAATGCGCGATCCAGGCAAAGGAAATGTTCCTGGAGATGAAGCAGAGAATACAGGAGAGAGAGCAGGCGGAGGCGAAAGAACAGGAACTCAGGCTCCAGGCTCTGGTGGAGGAGCTGAATGCCTTGGTTGGATTAGGCAGCGTGAAGGAGGAGATACGCTCTCTGGTAAATCTGATCAAGGTTCGCAAGATGCGGGAGAAGATGAACTTGCCGGAGATGGAGATGTCCTACCACATGGTGTTTACCGGGAGTCCGGGCACGGGAAAGACTACCGTGGCCAGGCTGGTGGCAAAGATTTATAAGGAACTTGGCATCCTGTCAGAGGGCAATCTGGTGGAGACAGACCGGTCGGGGCTGGTGGCAGGGTATGTGGGGCAGACTGCCATCAAAGTACACGAACTGGTGGAGCAGGCTATCGGGGGCGTGCTTTTCATTGACGAGGCATATTCCCTGGCCAATCCGGATGTGCCAAATGATTTTGGCGCAGAAGCCATCGATGCTCTGGTGAAGCTGATGGAGGATCACCGAGACAATCTGGTCATTATCGTGGCTGGCTATACAGAGGAGATGCAGAAATTCTTAAAGAGCAATACGGGACTGATTTCCCGTTTTAACAAATTTGTGGATTTTCCGGATTATTCCCCAGAGGAGCTGGTGGAAATCATGGATGTGATGGCACAGAATGTGGGACTTCTCGTGGATGGGGAGGCCGGGGAGGCGGTTCTCGCCTTTCTGAAAAAGAAAAAGGAACAGGAATGGAAAGAATTTGGCAATGCCAGGGGCATCCGAAATCTTTTTGAGAAATTGGTGCTGAATCAGGCAAATAGGCTGGTGACGCTGGACAATCCTGACAGGCTGGATTTAATTACCATCAAAAGGGAGGATGTGCTGGTTTGACCATGTGGCAGAAATGTGATACAATGTTACCATTCGCAGCGATTTCTAAAAAACGGCAGAATCGTTGTACTAGCACATGTGATTCTGCTGTTTTTTAGAGGTTGACTGTGAAGTTGAGAGTGGGAGAAATGCTGATTCGTGGAGGCTGGTTAGAGAAATGCATTTCGTGGATCGCAGCAGAATGGTGAGATGGAGGAGGATTTATGAGAGTGATTGCCGGATCTGCCAGGCGGAGAAACTTGGTGTGTCCTTCTGGAAATCGGACCAGGCCTACGACGGATCGCATAAAGGAAACTCTTTTTAACATTCTTCAGCGGGAGGTGCCGGATTGCCGCTTTTTGGATTTGTTCAGCGGGAGCGGAGGCATTGGCATCGAGGCCCTGAGCCGCGGGGCGAGGGAGGCAGTCTTTGTGGAGCGGGACAGGGAGGCAGTTTCCTGCATCAAGACGAATATTAGGAATACTGGCTTTGAGGATCGGTCCCGGGTGCTGGCAATGGATGTGATGCAGGGGCTGAGGCGGCTGGAGCAGTTGGGAGCGCCCTTTGATCTCGTATTTCTAGACCCCCCCTATGAAAAAGGATTTGAGGAGCAGGTGGTTCCATATCTGGCTGCATCCCGGCTGGTTCGGGATGAATCGCTGATCGTGCTGGAAACCAGCATTGCCCGCGGGGCAGAATTGTCGGGAGGATTGCATTTGGCGGAGGATGGGAAAGTAACTTTGGAGCGATATAAGGAATACAAGACCAACAGCCATCTGTTTTACCGTGTATTGTAGCAGGAGGTTACTATTCACAGTCCAAGTGAATTCGAGGATTTTTGACTGGCTTGGTCAAGTGTCTGCTTGCAGAAATGGGGAAGGAATCTATGAGAACCGCTATTTTTCCGGGGAGTTTTGATCCGGTGACAAATGGGCATATGGACTTGATCCGGCGGAGTGCCGCATTGTTTGA
>CATKZA010000242.1 GCA_949841235.1 uncultured Clostridiaceae bacterium | reverse complement strand
TTGGCGGTCTGGCTGCTGGCCGCGGCCAGATCGCTAATCTCCATGGCCACCACGGCGAATCCCTTTCCGGCCTCCCCTGCCCTGGCGGCTTCGATGGAAGCATTCAGCGATAGAAGGTTTGTCTGGCTGGCAATGTCCAAAATCTCCCCGCTCAGGCTATCCACCTGATTGACGCTGCTGCTGTCCTCAATGGCCTGCTGCAGCACCCGGAGAATTTCCTTCACCTTCACGCCAGTCGTCTCCATATTATTCCTGGCCGCAGTCTCCATCTGCTCCGCATGCTTCCTCATGTCCAGGCTATACTGGTTGATTTCATTAGATTTGTCCGCAATGGCATTGACTTCTTCCTTCACTGCGGCGGCATTCTCATTAATTACTGCGGCATTGGCAGACATCTGCTCCATATTGGCGGTCAGCTGCTCCGTCAGGGAAGACATGTCAGACACGCTTTCATTGGAAGTCTGCACGCTGCTCATAACCTCATTTACCACCTCGTCCATGGTCTGGGTATTGTCAGTCAGAATCCGAAAAATATTCTGGAGTTTTTCCATAAATACATTGATTCCCTTCCCCAGAGCCGCAATCTCGTCATCGCCCCGCACTCCCACGCGACGGGTCAGGTCTCCCTGCCGCTTGTCAATTCCCTGTATGATATCCGCCAATTCCTTCTGGGCAGAGGACAGAGGGGCAATCACTTTCAAATATACGCTGAAAATCACGAAGAGCAGGGAAATCACGCTGATTACGATAAAGATGCCTCCCGTAAGCATGGCTCCCCGGTACACCGCCGAAAGTTGTCCCCTAGCCTCTTCCGCTCCCTTATTGGCAGTCTCCCTCAGTTTGCCGATATGCCCTTTCATGTCGCCTGCCTTTTTCGCAATCTCCGTGTTGGCCATGGCATAGGCCTTCTCATTTTCCCCAGCCGCGCTAAAAGCCATCAGGCTGGCAATCTCATCCTTTAATTCCTCATAATTCTTCTGCAAGTTCTGGTATTCCAACCTGTCTCCCTCTGCAAGGTACGCCGTATACTCTTGAAGATACTGATCCAATTTGGCCTCTTCCGACCGAATGCTGTCCACCAGCCCAATCATGCTTTTCAAATCCGTAGACACAATGTGGGACAGGGCCTGCTTATGTATCTCCTGCGCCTCTTCCTGGATATCTGCCAGTTTTGAGATTCCCGTCATATATCGATCCGCAATCTCCGACGCATTGCGGTTTACTTTCCTGATATTGCCGATTGCCAGAATGCTGGCAATCACCGATACGATCCCCAAGACAAATACCGGGCCTAGTATGATTGTCTTAATGCTAAGGCTCTTCTTTTCTCTCATTTCGTCACTTCCTTCCCAAACTGATCTGCCGCATCAATTCACTGTAGATGCGGTAATTCCCTTCACCAGCGCATCCATGATCTTCTGCAAATCCTCCTTTTCAGGATTGCCATCTGCCATGGTCTTCCCAAAGGTCTCAAAAGGCGTCCAGTAGTTATTGCCCACCCTCTGCAGGCTGCCGTACTTTGACTGCTCCATCACTGCCTGGATTGCCGGCACTTTCTTCACTTCCTCAGATGCCGCCGCATTGATGTTGGACGGCCCCTGGTTCCTCTCCACGAAGCGAAGAGTCTGGTTCTCCTCATTGGTAAGCCAATCCGCCAACTTATGGGCCCACTCTTTATTTTTACTATAATAATTCACGCCCATCGACTTATACCCCGTAAAAGATGCCATCTGCACCTGCTTCCCCGCCACCGTATAGGTAGGAAGCTTTACCGCGCCATAATTATTCCCCCAAATGGTCTTAATGTCCATGGCATTCCAAACGCCGCTCACCCCGGCAATCACCTTGCCCGCCCTGGCATCTGCCACGAAATTGGCATCCGGGGAATTCTGGAAGCCCGAGCTGGATGAAATCTTTAACAGCGCCCTGGCGATATCCACGCCCCTGATCTTCCCTTTTTTTGCATTCCAGTTGCAATGATTCGTCACGCCATCCTCATTGATTCCAAAATCCAGCCCGACATTTCCAAAGAAAGAATACATATACCACCCGGAAGTCCACTCCATATTGATTTTCTTATGCGCCCTCTCTGCCACCTTGAGCATGCTATCCAGAGTCTTCACATCTTTATCCTTAAAATACTTCTTGTTGTAATACATGAAATAGCCGTTATCTGCCGTCATGGGATATACATATAGCTTTCCATCAATCGTCCCAGCCTCATTGGCCTCCTTCAGATTCGCTTTCTCAATCCCTTCCTGGTTCTTCACAGGATCCAGTGCGCCTGCCGCCGCCAAGGCCGTCACCTGGTCATCGGGAACGGGAAACACATCTGCCGCCCCATGCACATCCGCCAGCACATTATCCCTCGTCTTCGCATCCGACATCTCCTCCAGTGCAATGTCAAACTTCGCCTCCCCGGCATACTTTTTCTGGAAACTGGCAATCATCTTCTCCAAGGTGGAAAAATTATTCTGTTCCGCCCAGATGCGCAGAGATACCACGCCTTCGGATTTTCCCTTTTCCTGATCCGCAGTCCCAGCCGGGGATGCCTTTTCCCCTCCCCCTGCGCATCCCGTCAATGCCAGAGAAAACGCCATCGCCAGCGTCAACGCAACGTTCATTCTTCTCTTCATAAAATCCTCCCTTCTTGCTTAGCCTTCAAGAATTTCTCTTCTGTCATTATAACAAATATAGGATTAGAGTGTCAAAAGTCCATTTTCATTGCTGGGATATTTTTTCTAAGATTTGTGTCACAATATCCCCCGGCGATGTGGGGTTGTACTAGTAACTGTCTGTAAAAATCATTTCATTGGAAATACTGCCGTAACCGTCAAAGAATGGTTGTCCTTCGTTGCAGCGCTAATCGTACCGTTATGGGCATCTGCAATGGCTTTTGCTATAGATAAGCCGATTCCGTATCCTCCGGTCTGAGAATTGCGGGATTTATCCACACGATAAAACCGATCAAACAGGTGTTTGACGTCATCCGTGGAGATTTCTTCACAAGTATTAGATACGGTTAGCCTGAGTGCCCGGTCTTTTTTTTCAAAGGAAATCATGATACTCCCTTTCCCATCCGAGTACTTCAGGGCATTATCCAATAGAATAGCCACCAGGCGGTGTATCGTTTTTTCATCTCCACAATAAGAGAGCATTGGCTGGATCTGCATGGTAAATGCTTTCTCCTGGGTAACCGCCAGGGACTCAAAAGATTGAGCCGTTTCTTCTACCACATCGGAGATAGGAAAATCAATCATATGAAAGCGGTTTTCTTTTTCATCCATTCTGGAAAGAAAAACCAGTTCCTGTATCAGTTCTGCCAGCCGTCCGGTCTGCTTTCTGATATCCTGCGTCCACTCATTTTCATCCTGTTCCATTTCCAGGACATCCAAATCCGCATCAATAATGGTAATCGGCGTTTTCAAGTCATGGCTGGCATTGGTGATGAACTGCCGTTGTTTTTCATAACTTTCAGCAATCGGTTTGACAACCCTTGCAGAGAGAATGTAAAGGAGCAACGCAACTACAAAAAAACCCGCAGACGAAATTCCTACACTGATGAACAAAAAAGAATTAGCAGCACTGAGCTGCCTGCCACAATCCAGAAAAACAATCATGTTTCCTGAATCACTTTCCTGTACGGCATAGCGGTATTCACCCACAAATCCTATTTTATGGCGGGACTCCATAACTTCTTTCGCATAATGAACCGCTGTTTCAGATGTCACTGCTGCAATTTTTCCCGTATCTACAAACAGTTCTGTCCCATCTTCAGCAAGCCGCACTGTAAAAAAGCGGGTCTCGAACGGAAGCT
>CATKZA010000241.1 GCA_949841235.1 uncultured Clostridiaceae bacterium | reverse complement strand
ATGCCAGACGGCTATTTTCCCACATCTGCAGCTGCTGCACATCATGCCCAATCTTCTGGTGGTGCTTACCTCCGCTTCCGGCTTTATGTATGGAAGGAAGCTGGGGATGTTTACCGGATTTCTGTGCGGAGGGCTGATCGACTGCATCTATGGGGATGTGATTGGCATTTGCATTTTGATTTTCGTCATCATTGGATATGTGAATGGCATGGCAAATAGACTGTATTTTAAGGACGATCTGTCCATACCCATTACCGCTATCGCCCTGAGTGATTTTCTATATGGATTGCTCTATTTTGTCTGCTTCTTTCTCCTGAGGGGCAGGTTTGCCATCTTCCGGTATTTCGCCGGAGTGATGGTTCCGGAGGCGATTTATACCGTAATCATTGGCATCCTGATCTACAAATTCATGTATTGGCTGGAGGAGAAACTGTATCCTCCCGAGGAGGTGCCGCTGAAGACGGAGGGCAAGATTTATTAGAAAGGAAGGCTTAAGATGCTCGATACTTGGAAAGAATATATCATTGCGTTTTTTAATTCCAGGCTGCTTCCGGTAGCCGTGGTCTTTGTGATCCTTTTTTCCATCCTTGTGAACAGGATGTTCCAGCTTCAGATTGCCGAGACGGATACCTATGCGAACCAGACGGCGAAGCTGAGCAAGAAGACACGGGAAATCAAAGCCTCCCGAGGCAATATTTACGACTGCAATGGCAAGCTCCTGGCATACAATAAATTGTCTCACAACGTGGTGTACGCCTCCAGCGATACCAAGTCCAAGTTCACGTCGGAGCAGAAGAATGAGATGATTTACAAGCTGATTCAAATCCTGAACAGGGAGAGCAGCAAGGTGGCGGTGGAGTTCTATATAGAATTTAACAAGAAGGGACAGGCAGAGTTCAATATCAGCGGCAATTCGCTGCTTCGCTTCAAGGCGGAGGTCTTCGGCGAGAAGGTGGCCAAGCTGAACCAGAAGCAGAGAGACATGAACGCCCAGGAACTGTACGATTTCCTGCGATATGATGACTCCCCGAAAAGCCCCAGGTTCCTGATCGATAAAAAATACGATGATGAGACGGCACTGCAGATTATGGCAGTGCGGTACGCCATGTTCATCAATCGCTTCCACAGCTACCAGAACATCATCCTAGCCAAGGATGTGAATGACAGCACGGTGGCAGCCATCAAGGAGAACAGCAATGATCTTCCCGGGGTGGATATCGAGGAGGATACTACCAGGGTGTACAAGGATAGCAAGTATTTTGCCCATGTGCTGGGGTATACCGGCGCAGTAACCACGGAAAAACTGGAATCGCTGCAGGAGACAGATCCCAACACCAGCTATAAGATTTCCGACCAGATCGGCATCTCTGGCATTGAAAGTACCATGGAAGACTATCTTCGGGGAGAGAAGGGAAGCCAGGATCTTTCCATCAACGAGACTTCCGGCAGGGTGGAAGAAGTGACCAGTTCCAAGGACCCGGTGGCCGGCAATGACGTATACCTAACCATTGATGCCACCTTGCAGGAGGAGTGCTACAAACTGCTGGAGGAGCATATTGCCGGCGTATTGATTGCCAATATCAACAATAGCGACAGTGCGGGAAGCAGGGGGCAGAACGCTTCTAAGATCAAGGTGCCAATCTATGATGTATACAGCGCGCTGATCGAGAATAACATTATCAATTCTTCCCGCTTTACAGATAAGAGCGCCTCCAAGCTGGAGAAGAGAACGTACAGGAAATACCAGCAGAAATCAAAGGAAATTTTGCAGAAGATGAAGGATATCCTGGCAGTGGACAGCAAGAGAACGGCAAAGCAACTCTCGGATTCCATGGCAGAATTTGTGGATTATTTTTATAATGCGCTGAAGAATGATGGGGTAATCTTGGTCAATGAAGTAGATAACAGCGATGCCACATTCAAGAATTTTGCCAATGGAAAGATAAGCCTCAGCAAGTTTTTGCAATATGCCATCACGAAAAACTGGGTGGATCTGAGCGTCTTGAATATCGGGGATTCCTATTTCAGCACGGAGGAGATTTATCGCAAGCTGATTGATTACGGAATGGAACTGTTGAAAAACGATACCACCTATCCCAAAATGGTATACAGCCACCTGATTCACCAGAAGGAACTCAGCGGCAGGGATTGCTGCCTTCTCCTCTTTGACCAGGGAGATATCAAGTACAATGCCAAGGAATATGAGAGATTGGAACTGGGACTTACATCCCCCTATTCCTTTATTATCAAAAAGATTAAGAAACTGGAAATCACGCCGGGAGACCTGGGGCTGGAGCCCTGCTCCGGCTCCCTGGTGGTTACGGACGTGAATACGGGAAAGGTGAAGGCCATGGTCAGCTATCCCGGCTATGATAATAACAAAATGGCCAACCAGGTAGATTCGGATTATTTTTATAACTACCTGACCCAGGCATCTTCCTCCCCCCTGCTCAATCGTCCCGTGCAGCAAAAACTGGCGCCGGGCTCTACCTTTAAGGTAATCTCTTCCGTGGCGGGGCTGGAGGAGGGCGTGATTACTCCCTCCACTACCATCTACGACCATGTGAAGTTTACAAGCATCAAGAATCCCTCTCCCAGCTGCTGGAAGAAATCGGGGCATGGCAACCTGCGGGTTGCGACGGCCATCGAGGGCTCCTGCAACTATTTCTTCTTCAACGTGGGTTTCAAGCTGGGAAATGGCAATAGCAGAACCCAGACAGTGAACAATAAGAAAGGGCTGGGAAGGCTGAAAAAATATGCGGAGGTCTTTGGCCTTACCGATCCCTCCGGGGTGGAACTGGCAGAGTCGGATCCCCAGTTCTCCAAGACGGACATCGTCAGAGCCTCCATCGGGCAGGCTACCCACGCCTTCACCCCTTCCCAGATTGCCAGGTATGTGACCACCGTGGCCAACAATGGCACCTGCTATGACCTGACGCTGTTAGATAAGGTGGTGGATATCAAGGGAAATACCGTGCTGCGCAACAAGGCCAATGTGAGAAATGAAGTCAATCTGTCAAAATCCACCTGGGACAATATTCACCGGGGCATGTATCTGGTGACCAATGGAAACAGTGCAGAGACGCCAATGTACAGCGGTCTCAATGTGAAGGTGGCGGGAAAGACCGGAACGGCGCAGCAGAACGTATACCATGCCAATCATGCATGGTTTATGTCCTACGCCCCCTATAGCAAGCCTGAAATCTCAGTCACCTGTCTCATTCCCAATGGATATGCATCATCTAATGCAGCCCAGACAGCCAGGGATGTTTATAAATATTACTTTAGCAAAAAGAAGAAGAAGGTATCCGGCAGCGTGAAGATGCCGGAAATCAATTCGAACCAGATGGATTAGGCGGTTTATGCTGCAAGTATTGTGACTGCGCATTGCTTGCACGGACCTTGCCGGAACCTTAGTCCTTTTTATGCAGCAGAAAGCAAAGCGCATACATGCGTATGCAGAAATGAGGAGAAACATGAGCGAAACTGTTATGATGAAGGGAACCAAATCCGGAATCATCCTGGTTTTAAAAGAGGATGCGGATTATGAAACATTAAAGAAAGATGTGGCGGCAAAATTCAAATCATCGGCTGCATTCTTAGGGAAAGCCCAGAAAGCCCTTGCCTTTCAGGGAAAGAAGCTGACGGACGAACAGAAGAGGGAATTGTCGGATCTGATCCAGCAGAACTGCGAATTGAAAATCGTATGCATCATGGAAGATGACGAGCGGCTGGAGAAGGCCTTCCGGAGTTCCATGGAAAGCACCCTGGCAGTGCAGGAGGCAAACACCGGCCAGTTCTTCAAGGGGAATCTCCGCTCCG
>CATKZA010000240.1 GCA_949841235.1 uncultured Clostridiaceae bacterium | reverse complement strand
ATTGTACATGTGAAAGATGCCAGAGTGGCCATTGGGAAGGATCTGGCAAACAAGATCAAGGTGTAAGGAGGAGGTGAATCGCATGAAATCATTGAGAGAGGTGGCTGTGGGAAGCACGGCCAAGGTCAGAAGGCTTCACGGAAACGGCCCTGTGAGGAGGCGCATTATGGATATGGGCATCACCAAGGGCGTGGAAGTATCCGTAAGGAAGGTGGCGCCCTTGGGCGACCCGTTGGAGATAACCGTGCGGGGGTATGAATTGTCCCTGCGGAAGGCAGACGCAGAGATGATAGAGATGGAGTAATTTTTTTTGCCTATGAGTTAGTTAATGCTAATAAAAAGAAGTTGATACAAACCTGAGGCTTTGCCAGCGTGGGCAGTGATGGGGAATCTAGCCGCTGCTGCGCTTTCGGCAGAAAGATTCTTTGAAAAATGATAGGGATGGTATCCCGTAAGGAGGAAGGAAATGTCAGTGAAAATAGCATTGGCGGGCAATCCAAACTGTGGTAAGACCACGCTGTTCAACGCTCTGACGGGGGCGAATCAGTTTGTGGGGAATTGGCCCGGCGTAACGGTTGAGAAGAAGGAGGGGAGGCTGAGAGGGCGGAAGGATGTGGCAATCATGGATTTGCCTGGCATCTATTCCCTTTCGCCCTACACTCTGGAGGAAGTGGTGGCTAGGAACTACCTGATTGGAGAGAGGCCGGATGTGATTCTCAATATCGTGGATGGGACGAATATTGAGCGAAACCTGTATCTTTCTACCCAGTTGATGGAATTGGGGATTCCTGTTATCATAGCAGTAAACATGTTGGATGTGATGGAGAAGAAGGGGCATCAGGTCGATCTGGAGAGGCTGGGCAAGAGCCTGGGCTGTCAGGTGGTTGCCATCTCGGCGTTAAAGGGAACGGGCATAGACGAGGCGGCGAGGATGGCGGTGGCACTTGCGGGGAAAGACGCAGGCGAGGCTGCCCATCCCTTCGATGATGGCTTGGAAGATGCCATACACTCCGTGGAGGAGCGGCTCGCTGGGATTCCTGAGGGGCAGAGGCGGTTCGTTGCCATCAAGCTTTTAGAGGGGGATGAACAGATTTCCTCCCAGATAGAGCATCTTCCGGACGTGTCCCGGGAGATTGGGCGGCTGGAGGAGAAATATGACGATGATGGGGAGAGCATCATCACCAATGAGAGGTATACATACGTTTCTTCCATCGTTCATGACTGCGTGAAGAAGGGGGAAGAGAGGGCGGAGACGATTTCGGATCGGATTGACAAAATCGTCACGAATCGCATCTTGGCACTGCCGATCTTCGCAGTGGTCATGTGGCTGGTGTATTATATATCTGTCTCCACGGTGGGTGGCTTGGCGACTGACTGGATGAATGACGGGGTGATGGGAGATGAAGGATGGAATTTCCTGCACCTCTCGGCCCTGCATGTACCGGGAATCCATGATGCCGTGGGCAGGGGCTTGGATGCCATTGGCTGTGCCGGCTGGCTGGCGGGGCTGATCAATGACGGCATTGTGGCCGGAGTGGGCGCAGTGCTGGGCTTTGTGCCGCAGATATTGATCCTCTTCATCTTTCTGGCATTGCTGGAGAGCTGCGGCTATATGGCTAGGGTGGCGTTTATCATGGATCGGATTTTCCGCAAGTTTGGCTTGTCGGGAAAGAGCTTTATCCCTATGCTGATAGGCAATGGCTGCGGCGTGCCTGGCATTATGGCTTCCAGGACGATTGAGAGCGACAGGGATCGTAAGATGACGATTATGACCACCACAGTCGTCCCCTGTTCGGCGAAGCTGCCCATTATCGGATTGATTGCCGGGGCCTTTTTCGGCAATAGCGGGTGGGTGGCCACCAGTGCTTATTTCGTGGGCATCGGGGCAATCGTTTGTTCCGGCATTATATTAAAAAAGACGAAGATGTTTGCAGGGGATCCGGCCCCCTTTGTGATGGAACTGCCGGAATACCATGTGCCGACGGTGGGAAATGTGCTGCGGAGCATGTGGGAGAGGGGCTGGTCTTTCATCAAGAAGGCGGGAACAATCATTCTCCTCTCTACTATTGTGATTTGGTTCGCATCGAATTTCGGATGGATTGACGGCAAGTTTGGCCTGTTGGAGGAAGAGCAGATGAATGCCAGCGTTCTGGCATGGATTGGCAAGGGCATTGCCTGGATCTTCGCGCCTCTTGGGTGGGGCAAATGGAAAATGGCAGTGGCGGCTGTCACCGGCCTGGTGGCAAAGGAAAACGTGGTGGGAACCTTCGGCATTCTCTTCAACCATATTTCCGATGCGGAGAACGGAAGCAAAGAACTGTGGGTGGCTTTGAGAGACTATATTCCGGTGGCTCCCGCAGTGGCAGCCTATTCTTTCATGATATTTAATTTGTTATGCGCCCCCTGCTTTGCGGCTATGGGCGCCATCAAGCGGGAGATGAACAACACGAAGTGGTTCTGGTTTGCCATTGGCTATCAGACGGTGTTTGCTTACCTCGTGTCCCTGTGCGTATTCCAGATTGGCTCATTCATCGCCACGGGCATTTTTGGAATCGGTACGGTGATTGCATTCCTGCTTGTCATCGCATTTCTGTATCTTCTGTTCCGCCCAGGCAGAGAGAGCAAGAGTTTGGAGGTGAAGTATTCATGAATCTGGGAACGATCATTGTGGGGTGTGCGCTGGCTGCTGTCGTGGCAGTTGTGGTAAGGAGCATGATGAAGGATAAAAAGAAAGGAAGGAATTTGCAGTGTGGCGGCGATTGCAGCAAATGCGGGGGGCATTGCGGCTGAACAGTTTCCACAGCATATTTCCAGAAAAGAACCAGAATCTTATGTGCAGGCACAGGGATTCTGGTTCTTTTTTGGTTCGTTTTAAAATGTTTTAAAAATAAAAGTGAAAACTTTTGAAATAACAGTTGACAATCCAGAAATTCTCAAATATAATGGAATTAATAATAGTTGCAACAACATTTTTTGTTGAAATAACAATGCCTTGATTTGCAGTCATACTTGGAAAGAGCATGGAATTGCAATGAATATACATAAGATTTTGGCTGTGGGTGTTGGCGGTGCAGGGAGAAGAAATGTTGTTGCAAAAGCAGGCGAACCTACATTATCATTGAGAGAGGAGATTAACTATGAAAGCAAGAGGAGTAAGGCTGCACGGGGCAAATGATTTGAGACTTGAGGAATTTGAACTTCCGGAAATTGGGGATGATGAGATTCTGGTGAAGGTGGTGTCGGACAGCATCTGCATGTCCACGTACAAGTGTGCGATTCTTGGCACGGAGCACAAGCGGGTTCACGATGACGTGGCGGAGCATCCTGCCATTATGGGGCATGAGTTTGCGGGAGATATCGTGAAGGTGGGAAAGAACCATCAGGAGAAGTTTCAGCCCGGCATGAAGTTTACATTGCAGCCGGCATTGAATTACAAGGGAACCATGTGGAGTCCGGGGTACTCCTATGAGTTTTTCGGAGGGGATACCACTTATTGCATCATTCCTGCGGAGGTGATGGAGCTGGGCTGCCTTCTGGAGTACAAGGGCCGGGCTTACTACGAGGCATCTTTGGCAGAACCCATGTCATGCAGCATCGGAGCCTTTAACGCGGCATACCACACCCAGATGGGGGTATATGAGCACCAGATGGGAATCCGGGAGAATGGCAAGCTGGCGATTATGGCGGGAGCCGGTCCCATGGGTCTGGGCGCGCTGACTTATGCCCTGCACCGGGATGTGCGCCCTTCCATGGTGGTGGTGACGGATTTGACTCAGGACCGACTGGACAGGGCGGAGGAACTGTTCCCGGTGGAAGAGTATGCTAAGG
>CATKZA010000239.1 GCA_949841235.1 uncultured Clostridiaceae bacterium | reverse complement strand
AGCCCGTGTTCCTTGTACTTTTTCAGCACGAAATAGGTGGCCGTGCTATTCACATACTCCAGCGTGGATAATTTCTCCGTCACAAAGCGAGCCACTTCCTTCATGCTCTTCCCCTCGATAATCACCGTCAGGTCAAAGCCGCCGGACATGAGGTACAGGCTTTCCACCTCCTCAAAGCGGTAAATCCGCTCCGCCACCTTGTTAAAGCCCATATCTCTCTGGGGCGTCACCTGAACCTCGATCAGGGCCGTCACTTTCTCATGGTCCGTATTGTCCCAGTTGATGAGAGTGGGATAGCCGCAGATTACATTGGCCTCCTCCATCTCCCGAATCTCCTTCTTAATCGTCTCCTCATCCGTGGCAAGGAGAGCCGCCAGCTCCTCTGTGGAAAAACGGCCATTCCTGCTGATTGCATCTAATATCTGCTTCTTCATTAAAAAACTCCTTATTTCTGCGCTGCTTTGTGCGCATAAAGCAACTTTGTGTCAAGCAACGCACAAACACAAATTGCCAAACATAAACTACGTTTATATTGTGAAAAATTTATTTTTCACACTTGCAGTCATGCCGCCATGGGCGGCACAAACAAATCATGAAAGAAGAATTTGCCCTGCAAATTCTTCAGAGGCGAAAGCATAGAATTTCTTAGGTAAAGCTTGCTTTGCCTTAGAAATTCTTTTCGCCTTTCACACTTCCCCCCTGTACTAATATATCTTATATATCTCGTCGCTCCCCGGAGGTTCCAGAAATCTCCTCTCCCCTCCGCTCAGTATCACCCGGTCACGGGAATCCGTCGCCCTGCCAATCACTGCCGCAGGAATGCCCGCCTTCTCCAACTCCTCCACCATTCGGTTGCCGTTTGCGCAGCCAATGAGCAGGGAACCGCTGGACATCATCTGATAAGGGTTCAGCCCGAAGACTTCGCACACCTCTATGGTCTCCTGGCGTATGGGTATCTTTGCCAAGTCTGCCTGGATGCCTACGTCAGCCGCTGCACCAATCTCCCACAGCGCACCGAAGATACCACTTTCCGTCACATCGTGCATGGCGGTGGCACCCGCATTTCCGGCCACCGATGCCTCTGGAACCACTGATATGTAATCCAGCATTCCTGCGGCCTGATCCACCAGTTCTGCCGGCAGGGTTTCCAGCAGTTTCCCACGCTTTTCCACCGCAATGATGGCAGTCCCTTCCATGCCGGCCCACTTGGTCATCACCAATTCATCTCCGATGCGAAGCCCACCTGTGGCAATCATTCGCTCCTTCTTCACTCTCCCCACCCCGGTGACCGTAACCACCGGCTGGTTCACCGCCGCCGTAATCTCCGTATGGCCTCCCATCACCTCGATATTCAGCCCCAGGCACGCCTGCTCGATCTCTTCCATCAGTTCCCGCAGGTATTTTTCCCGTTTTCCAGGGGGGAGCAGAATGCTCAATAGCACCCCCACAGGCTCCGCCCCAGAGGATGCCAGATCATTTGCCGTCACATGCACGGCAAAAGTTCCCATCCCCTTGTCTGCGGCAGTAATGGGATCCACGGAGAGCACAAGCACCTCTCCCGGCGGCACCTCCACGCCGCCACAGTCCTCCCCCACGCCGGGGTGAAGCACCACCTCCGGCCTGCGGTGGTGGATCTGTTGAAATACAGACCTTTTCAAAATATTTTCCGGTACCTTCCCTATCTCCATCCTGCTGCCCTTTCTATTTCTGCAAAGCCTTCCCCCATGTCAGCGCTTTTGCCATCATCCGCTTTGCCATATTTGTGCCAATCCCTGCCTGATCACCCACACTCCCAGTACATGCATTTCATCTGATTTGCAAGGCTAATGTTACTCCGTCGGCGGTTCCGTAGCCTTTGGCGTAACCGTAGGCGTGCTCTTGGGCTGAGCCGTAGCCTCCGGCGCCTTTGTCGGCTTAGGCTTCTTCGTGGGCTTGGGGCTTCCGGATGGCTTCGGCGTTTTGGATGCCGCAGGCTTTGATGTGGCACTCTGCTTCTTCCCCACTGTAATATATTCCGGTTCTGCCGCATAAGAACTGGAATTGACCAAAACCTTCTCTGTCCTCTTCCCATCCACATAAATCAACTTCCACAACTTTGCCTTATAACCCACATGGGCCGACTGAGTCACTGCCCGATAAGAGGCCGGCTTGGAAGCATCCACCGTCTCCACCGGTTTTCCCGGCTGAATCGTCTCCAGAATCTCTGACTTGAATTTGATATTCCGATTGGATTCCCTAGTCTCCTGCCCATAGATGCTGAAAGAAAGGGTGGCACCGTCTGCCACGGCACTGATATAAACCGGCACATCCGTATCATTCTTAAATTTAAAATCCTTATAATTCCCGGAAATGGCTGCATCCCTGGACACATCCACATATGATACCACCATGGAATGGGGCGACCGCTCCACGATTTCCAGTTCCGCATTGATAACCGCATTATACAGAGTGGTAGATACCTGGCACACGCCGCCCCCGATGCCCTCCACCACTTTGCCGCTGGAGTATTCCGATGCGGGCTGATAGCCATTCTCCTCCGTCCGATCCTTAATGGTCTTAATCGTGGAAAAAGTCTTGCCGGGATAAATAATCGTGCCATCAATATAGTTGGCCGCCGTCTTCACATTGGTAGCACGGGCACTATTGGAAGTGGCATAGGAAGTGGAGTATCTGCCTATCAGATCCTTGCACTTCTCCACCTGCTTCTTGGTGTACTCCGGCTCTGTCACCGAAACCACCGCCGAAATCTCTATAGGATCCCCGCTCACATCCTTCATAAGCCCATGGCTGACCACTGCCACAGATTCCTCCATCTGCAATTCCCGTCCCTTCCTGGACTTGGTAGCCGTAAACACGCCATTCTCTCTTTTCAGTTTGGAATTTTTCGCCTTCACGTCGAATTTAGAACACTGCTCCTTCAGAAACTTTTTCAGCACCTTCTCATCTATCTTATAATCCAGTTCAAAGGTCCCTTTCTTCTTGTCCTTCTCGTCAAGCTTCTGGAACCGGGAAAAGATATTGCCTGTCTTTCCCAGCATATACGCCTTCTCCACCACCTTTTCCACTTGGTTCGACTGGCAGGAAAAGCCCAATGCGGAAGCCTCGGCAGTCACTTTATTCTTCTCAACGGCAATGGTAACCTGGCGGGCATTCAGCGCATCCACAAAATCCGCCACCTTCTTCTGTCCCTCAGGCTTGGTAAGCCCGCCCATATCCATGCCGCTAATGGTCACGCCCTGGCAGAACCGGTCGCTGGCGCCAAAGGTCCCCCTCGCCGCCACCCAAGATATGGCCGCCACGAACAGCACCCCCAGGCATCCTCCAACAAACAGCCCCGTCAGCTTCTTATTCTTACTCGTCATAAACAACCTCTTTTCCCTGTCTCGCTAAAAAATCCTTTGCCGGTATTCCTTTGCCGGGATCCTAAATTTGACATTTCCCCCAGGATTCTGTATATTTAACCTCGGAGAAATCGTGATTATGTTACCGTGAGAAAATTACATTGCCCCTAGCACAATCGGGATGACCATAGCCAGAATGACAATGACGCAGATGACTCCTGCAATTTTTTTCTGATTCTTGCGATTAAAAAAATTCATGTTTTTCCTCATTTCTGCAACAGTATTTATGCTGTTGGCTTTGTTGCGCATAAAAAGAACTAAACTGACATGCCGCTTTCAGCGGCACCACCATATATATACAAACCTCTGGTTTGTTGGCGATTGCTTCGTGCTATGCACTCTCGCAATCGCCACCTGCATTCGCAATCCGCCCTATCGGGAACATGAATAAGCATGATTGCTTATTCATGTTATTGCATCATTTTGGTGGTACGCCAAGTGTCCAGCATAT
>CATKZA010000238.1 GCA_949841235.1 uncultured Clostridiaceae bacterium | reverse complement strand
TTGCCAGGGCGTTGGTTCGGAAGCCGGAGATCCTGATATTCGATGACAGCACCTCTGCGCTGGATTACGCCACGGATGCCAAGCTTCGGGCGGGCTTGCGGAAATTGGATTACCATCCCACGATTTTCATGGTGTCCCAGAGGACTTCCTCCATCCGCCATGCGGATCAGATTCTGGTGCTGGAGGACGGCAAGGTGATCGCCGTGGGAAAGCATGAGGAATTGGTAGAACATTGCGAAGTATATCGGGAGATTCACGAGTTTCAATTTCAGAAGCAGGGAAAGGAGGGAGCATGATGTCGGATCGGAAAGTGGAGAGACGGGAGAAGAGGATGTCCCAGTGGGATACCGTTAAGAAAGTATGCAATTATATCAGGCACTATATGTTTCTGGCAGCGCTGTCCCTCCTGTGTGCCTTTGTCAGCGTGGTGACTACTCTGTATCTTCCCCTGCTGACGGGTGATGCGCTGGACGTGATGATTGGCAAGGGCAGGGTGAATTTCGGGGATTTGAAGGAGATACTTGTGCAAATGGGCATTATGATTGCCGTGACGGGCATCTCCGGCTGGCTGATGAATGTGATAAACAATCGGATTACCTTTCTGGTTGTCAGGGATATTAGGAAGGATGCCTTCCGCAAGATCCAGAAGTTGCCCATTAAGTATCTGGATGCCCATCCCGTGGGAGATTTGGTGAGCCGGATGATTGCGGATGTGGATCAGTTTGCCGACGGACTCTTGATGGGATTTACCCAGGCTTTTACCGGGGTGCTGACCATACTGCTCACGCTGGTGTTCATGTTCCGTAAAAATGTGTGGATTACGCTGGTGGTAGTCTTTGTCACGCCATTGTCCCTCTTTGTGGCGGCTTTTATCGCCAAAAAGACCCATTCCATGTTCCAGAAGCAGTCGGAGACCAGGGGGCAGCAGACGGATCTGATTGACGAGATGGTGGGGAACCAGCAGGTGGTGCAGGCTTATGGCTATGAGGAAAAGGCATTGAAACGCTTTGACCACATTAACGAGAGGCTGGAGAAGTATTCTCTCCGAGCTACATTTTTCTCCTCCCTCACCAATCCCTGCACTCGCTTTGTCAACAATCTGGTATATGCCGGGGTGGGAATTACCGGGGCGTTATTTGCCATCCAGGGCAGACTGAGCGTAGGGGACTTGTCTTGCTTCTTAAGTTATGCGAACCAGTACACCAAGCCATTTAATGAGTTGTCCAGCGTGATAACGGAATTGCAGAATGCCCTTGCCTGTGCCGGGCGGGTGTTTGAACTGATGGAGGAAGAGGAGGAAGAAGACCTGGCTGGGGAAAATTCTCGACATGGTGAAGGCTCGGCGGGGAAAAGCGTGCTGGAGGATATCCAGGGCAGCGTAAGGATTGCGGAGGTAGATTTTTCCTATGTGGCGGATAAACCATTGATTCAGGGGCTGAACTTGCAGGTTAGGCCCGGGCAACGGGTGGCGATTGTGGGACCTACGGGCTGTGGCAAGACCACCATCATCAATCTGCTGATGCGGTTTTATGACGTAAGCCGGGGGGCCATTTATATAGATGGGACGGATATCAGACAGGTGTCCCGGGAGAATCTCAGGAGTCAGTACGGCATGGTGCTTCAGGAGACCTGGCTGAAGGATGGAACCATTCTGGAAAATATTCTCTTTGGCAGGAAGGATGCCACGAGGGAGGAGGCCATTCAGGCGGCAAAATTATCCCATGCCCACAGCTTTATCAAGAGAATGCCGGAGGGATATGACACGGTGGTGCAGGAGAATGGTGAGAACCTTTCTGCCGGGCAGAGGCAGTTATTGTGCATTGCCAGAGTATTTCTCTGCCGGCCGTCCATCTTGATTCTTGACGAGGCCACATCCTCCATAGATACCCGCACGGAGATGAAGATTCAGAGTGCCTTCCAGAAGTTGATGGAGGGGCGCACCAGCTTCATCGTGGCTCATCGGCTGTCCACGATTCAAAATGCGGACGTGATACTGGTGATGAAGGATGGGCAGATTATCGAACAGGGAAGCCATGAGGAATTGCTGGAAAATGGGGGATTTTACAGGGAACTTTATATGAGCCAGTTCGTATCGGAGTAACGCAATGTATTGACCGTTGTGTAATAAGTGTGTATAATTACGTTATGAGGAGGAAGTTTGGTGAAGCAAAGAGACTTAATCAAAAGGCTTGAAGAGGGGGGCTTTGTGTTTGAAAGGCATGGTGGTAATCATGATATATACAGGCGTGGGAAAGATATAGAGAAAGTTCCAAGGCACAAAGAAATTAATGAAAATTTGGCGAAATTGATACTTAGAAAATGGAAATTATTATAGTAAAGAGAAGGGAGGAAGCATATGAAACAGGTTTATCCAACGTTTATCCTTCATATGAATGATGGGTCGGAATATCCTTTTTTGGTGTTCGTTCCTGATATGGATATTTTTACAGAGGGGAAAAACTTTGCAGATGCGATTGAAATGGCAAGAGATGCTATTGGCGCAACTGGGATTTCCATGGAAGATCATCAAGAGGAAATTCCAGAACCCTCTGAACAGACGGATGTCATGCAAAAAGTAAAGCAGCATGCAAAAGATGTGGATTTTACGAAGGGGATTTTAACATATGTGGATGTGGATTTTTCAGAATATCGAAAAAAGATAGATACGAAAACTGTTAGAAGGAACGTGGCACTTCCTAGTTGGTTAAATTATGAGGCAGAACATGCGGGAATCAATGTTTCCAGAGTGCTTCAGGAAGCCCTGATGAATGTGCTAAATGTGGAGAGGAATATATAGATTGATAAATGATTCTGGGAGAGCAAAAGACGCTAGTGTACGGTGGCATCGTTGACCGAAAACAACGCTGTCCGATGGGAAAGGAGGCAAGGAGGTTTGCCTAAATATGAACGATACAGTACACTAGTACAGCGTTTCCTAATTTCTTGATAGTTTAAACTTGCCTATTTTTCTGATTGCACATGACAAAAATCCTCAGCGTAGCCCGCTACGCCTACGTTTTTTGCCATGCACACTCAAAAAAATATTCTGCGTTAAACTATCAGAAATTTAGTATTCGCTGTACTAGTCTAGAATCATTATGGTTATAACCCGAAAAGAGGAAGGTGCGGAATGAAAAAGATATTGGCAGTAGACCTGGACGGAACATTAACCGATAGCAGGAAGGAAGTTACGCCGAGAACCAGGGAGACGCTTCGGGAGATGCAGGATGCCGGGCACATCTTGGTGCTTGCCACGGGAAGGCCCGTGCCGGGGGTGATGCCCGTGGTGCGGGCATTAGATATGGAGAAAACCGGCGGCTATGCCATTGCCTGCAATGGGGGCGTATTGATTGATTGCAGGACGGGGGAGCATATCTACGAGAAGACATTGCCGAGGCAACTGGTGGGGGAGATTTTTGCCTATGCGGAGGAACTGGGCATTGGCATCTATACCTATGCGGAACCGGGAATCGTGGCGGGGAGCAGACACGATGAACATATGGAATATGCCGCCGCCATCAATCATCTGGAAATCTTTCATCCTGAACACCCCATGGATCTGGTGACGGGGCCGGTGACCAAGTGCATGGCGACTGTGCCGGTGGAGCGGGCGATGGAAATCGCAGAGAAGTTGAGGGAGCGTTTCGGGGATGGGATGACAGTTCTGCGCTCTGAGCCGTTTTTCGTGGAAATGGTTCCGGCGGGGGTGGACAAGGCGCAGGGAATCGAGGCGCTCTTGGGGATGCTGGGCATGGACAGAGAGAACGTGATTGCCTGCGGGGACGGCTTGAATGACATTGCCATGCTTCAGTATGCGGGTCTGGGGGTGGCCATGGCAAATGCCCAAGAAGCCGTGAAGCAGGTGGCGGATGTGGTTACCCTGTCCAATG
>CATKZA010000237.1 GCA_949841235.1 uncultured Clostridiaceae bacterium | reverse complement strand
GGCGACAGTCCCAGTTCCGTCATGGCATATAGGATTCGCCGCTGCACCGGCTTAAGCCCGTCGCGGACATCCGGCAATGCCCGGGAAATAATGACGCTCATGGCGTAATCCCGGTAAGAATTTTTCATCTCGTCTGCAAAATCTAATTGAATAATTGACTGTTCCATTGTATCCATAATCATCCCCCATGCCGCCTTTGGCGGCTCAAAAGCCTTATTGAATCTTCATTCCTTTCACACTTCCGAACATGCCTGCATCGCAGGCACAAACAATCAGTGAGAAGAATGCCCGCTTTTGGCATTCTTCCGGTGTGTAACTTAGAAGTTCTTAGCCTGCGTCTTTTGCTGGCTTAGAACTTTCTTTACACACTTTAGATATCCAGCGTGGCAAACTTTGCTTCCTCCATGATAAACTGCCGTCTCGGAGGTACGTTGGTACTCATCAGCGTGGTGGTGATGTCGTCCGCCTCCACCGTGTCGCTGATGGAGACTTGGGCCAGGATGCGGGTATCCGGGTTCAGCGTGGTCTCCCACAGCTGCTCTGCATCCATCTCCCCCAATCCCTTGTACCGCTGGATGCCCAGAATCTTATTGTCTTTATTCTTGCGGAATTTCTCCAGTTCAAAATCATTGAAGATATATTCTGACTGTCGTTTTTTCTTTCGGGAGGTCTTTCCGTTCTTTTTTTCCGTGGAGGCCTTTTCGCTTTCTTTTTCCGCAGCGGCCTTCTTATTATTTTCAAAATCAACCTTGTACAGCGGCGGCAGCCCCCGGTAAATCTTTCCCTCGTAGATTAATTCCGGCATGAAGCGGTAGAAGAAGGTCAGGAGCAGGGTGCTGATATGGGCGCCGTCCACGTCCGCATCCGTCAGGATGATGATTTTGTCATAGCGCAGCTTGGTGATATCGAAGTCATCCCCGATGCCGCATCCGAAGGAGGCGATCATGGATTTGATTTCATTATTTTGCAGGATTTTTTCCAGGGATGCCTTTTCCACATTGAGAATCTTGCCCCGGAGGGGAAGCACTGCCTGGGTTTTCCTGTTCCTTGCCGTCTTCACCGTGCCTCCGGCGGAGTCTCCCTCCACGATGTACACTTCGCATTCCTCTGGCTTCTTGGAAGTGCAGGAGGCCAGCTTGCTCTTGGTATCCAGGTCATTCAGCTGCTTTAGCACCGCCGTCCTGGCCTTGTCGCTTGCTTTCCTGGCATTGTAGGATTTCAGGGAATTGTCCAGAATCTTTTTGAGGATTTCCACATTCTTGTCCAGATAATGCTGGACCTCTGCGCTGAATACATCCTCCACCGCAGTCTTGGCATCAGTGTTGCCCAGTTTTGTCTTTGTCTGCCCCTCGAACTGGGGGTTGGGGTGCTTGATGGAGATGATGGCCACCAGGCCATTGCGGCTATCCTTTCCATCAAAATTCTCATCCTTGTCTTTCAGCACGCCCAATTCCCTGGCGTAGGAATTCATCACTCTGGTCAGTGCCGTCTTGAAGCCCGTCACCAGAGTGCCTCCGTCCACCACGTTGATGCGGTTGCAGTAGGGGTTGATCTGCTCCGAGAAATTATTGGTATACTGAAAGGCAACCTCCACCTCGATTTCCCCGCTCTTTCCCTCGATGTAGATGGGGTCTTTGTGGAGGGTGGTGGCTTCTCGGTTAATGTATCTTACGAAACTCTGGATGCCATGCTCTTCCAGATAGGTGGCCTCTTCCACGTCCATCTCGTTCTTATAATTCAGTTTCAGGCTTTTATTTAGGAAGGCGATCTCTTTTAATTTCTTCTTGATGATTTCCGGCTTGAACGTGGTGGTCTCGAATATTTCCCCGTCGGGATAGAAGGTCACCTTGGTGCCTGTATTGCCCTTAGCGCATTTTCCCACTACCGGAAGCATGCCATTTTCCAATTTTACTACGGGCTTTCCGCCGTTCCCATATTCGTCCCGGTAAATCTTTCCGCCGCTCCTGACCTCCACCGTCATCTTCGTGGATAGGGCGTTTACTACGGAAGAGCCCACGCCGTGCAGGCCGCCGGAAACCTTGTAGGCGCTTCCTGCAAATTTCCCCCCCGCATGGAGGATGGTGTAGACCACCCGCACCGTGGGGATTTTCTTGGTGGGGTGCAGATCCACCGGCACCCCGCGGCCGTTGTCCTCCACGCAGACACCCCCGTCCTTTTGCAGGGTGAGGCTGATTTCATCGCAGAATCCCGCCAGATGCTCGTCGATGCTATTGTCAAGAATCTCCCAGATCAGATGATGCAGTCCCCGGCTGCCGGTGGAGCCGATGTACATGCCGGGACGCTTCCTCACGGCCTCCAAGCCCTCCAATATCACGATGTCTTTTCCAGAATACTCGCTCATTTTTAAACTCCTCTTGTTATTGGTAACCTCTTTTTTAATTTCTTAATTAAATATATTGAAAATGTCACAAGCCATAGTATAGCACAAAGAAAATGGGAGATGCAAATGAAAAATGGAAATCTCCGGTACTGGTTACTGGAGCGGCGAAGCCGTGAACAGTAACAATCTCCGTCAGCCATCAGCAGTTTATTAAGAAAATGCGGATTGCATTGTGGAAGAATCATGTTATAATGATAGGTTGTAACATGATTTTTTAGCGTATAGAAAGTTACTTGGATTTTGCAAAGTGAAGAACGCTGGTTTTGCGTTCTTCTAAGGTGAAATTTATTTTACCTTTTTTATTTTTTACTGTATAGGGAATAGAATATGGAGAGGAAAGGAAGAGACTCATGAAAAAGACACCATTCGTGACCAGAGAACAGATTGGGGAGATTGCGGAGACCTATCCCACTCCCTTTCACATCTATGATGAGAAGGGGATTCGGGAGAATGCCAGAAAGCTGAAAGCGGCATTCTCATGGAACAAAGGGTTTCGGGAGTATTTTGCCGTAAAGGCTACCCCCAATCCATATATATTGAAGATTTTGAAAGAAGAGGGCTGCGGCGTGGACTGCTCCTCCATGACGGAACTACAGCTATCCCAGGCATGCGGTTTTGCGGGGACGGATATCATGTTTTCTTCCAATGACACTCCGGCGGAGGAGTTTCGGAAGGCGAAGGAACTGGGGGCTTATATCAATCTGGATGATATCACCCACGTAGATTTTCTGCGGGAGGAGGCAGGGATTCCCGAGGCTGTTTTCTGCCGTTTCAATCCCGGCGGGGTATTCCGGATGGGGACGGATATCATGGATAACCCCGGGGATGCCAAATATGGCATGCCGGAAGATCAGATGATCCAGGCATTCCGTCGTCTGAAGGAGCTGGGGGCGAAGCGTTTCGGAATACATTCCTTCCTGGCCTCCAATACGGTGACCAATGACTATTATCCCACGCTTGCGGGAATACTCTTTGAACTGGCGGTGAGAATCAAGGAGGAGGCCGGGGTGGATATCGCATTCATTAACTTGTCCGGGGGCGTGGGCGTTGCCTATCGGCCTGACCAGAAGCCCAATGACATCGCCGTGATTGGCGAGGGCGTGCGGAAGAAGTTTGAGGAAATCATGGTGCCGGCGGGGCTGGGAGAGGTGTCCATCTTCACGGAATTGGGAAGGTTCATGCTGGCTCCCTATGGCGGCTTGGTGACAAAGGCCATCCATGAGAAGCACATTCATAAAGAATATATTGGCGTGGATGCCTGCGCAGTGAATCTGATGCGCCCGGCAATGTATGGGGCGTACCATCACATTACCGTGCTGGGGAAGGAGGATGCCCCCTGCGACCACAAATATGACGTGGTGGGCTCCCTCTGTGAAAATAACGATAAATTTGCCATTGACCGCATGCTTCCCCGGATTGACCGGGGGGATTACCTGTTCATCCACGATGCCGGAGCCCACGGATTTGCCATGGGATATAATTACAATGGCA
>CATKZA010000236.1 GCA_949841235.1 uncultured Clostridiaceae bacterium | reverse complement strand
TGCCAGCTGACATTTGAGCGATGGACATCATGAGCAAGAAGCGAATTGCGAATGTGCGCCTGCGAAGCAGGCGGTCACACGTAGGTAATCATGTATTGTTTGTGCCGCCTGTGGCGGCATGACTGCAAGATTGGGAACAGAATCTTATGAAGAGAATGACGAAGAAGAACGAATACTTTCTGGCGGTGGTTCTTGCGGCTCTGGGGGTGACGCTCCTTTTTGTCTGCCTGGTGGTGGGGATTTTCCGAGGGATTTTTTCTGGGAAAGAGGTTGTGAAAAAGCCGGAGATTGATTATTCTGTCATTCAGGTGGCAAAGCCGGAGATGCAGGAAATGTATTTGACGAAAAATGTAAATTCCAGGCCGGGGATTCTTCTGGAGAAAGTCCGCGGGGTGGTGGTGCATTACACCGCCAATCCCGGCACGGATGCCCGGGCAAATAGAAATTATTTTGAATCCAGGAAAGAGGAGCCGGACGAGAAAGGGAATAAGGTGAGCAGTCATTTCATTATCGGCTTGGATGGCAGGATTTTATGCTGTGTGCCGGAAAATGAGATTGCCTATGCCTCCAACGTGAGGAATGGGGATACCCTTTCCATTGAGTGCTGCCATCCGGACAAGACCGGGCGGTTTAATCAGGCTACTTATCAATCTCTCGTGCGTCTGGTAGCCTATCTTTGCGATAAGTATGAATTGGAGCAGAGTGGCATTATCCGCCACTATGACGTGACGGGGAAAAAATGCCCCAAGCATATGGTAGACCATCCGGAGGCGTGGGCGGATTTCAAGAAAGAGGTTGTGGCATATTTAAAAAAATGCAGGATAAAAAAATAAAATAAATCCAATTTTGTAAAAAACAGAGAATTTCCCTCTGTTTTTTTGTTACATTTGTATATTGAAATAATTATCTGACATGGTACAATGTTTATCACTAACAGAATGAAATTGCACATACGTACCGTTTTGTGCAAAACAGTGGAAGGGCAGGGCAAATTATATGAAGGAGGAGTTTTATGAAGAATATTTTTCTGCGAATTGCTTTGCTCTTGGGATTTTTGGGAGCCTTTCTTTTCACGGAGAAGAAGGGCGTTCAGGCGGCAGACTATGACGTGGATCTCTTTCCTAAAGGAATCGGGAAGGAGTTTAGCGGAATGCGCATAAAGGGCATTTCCTATTCCCTGGATGGAGAACTAAAGGATTATTCGTATGACGTGTACAGAAACGTGAATGGAAAATGGCAGTATGACAACACCACGATTAACGGCACTTCTATCGGAACGAATGCAAGCAATGCGGATATGTTCGAGGTAAATAGCATGTATACTCAATACCGATACAAACTGCATGCTGCTAAATTGCGCCAATCCATAGGAGACTTTTCGGTGGTAATCCATCGTTCGGGACAGACACAGATTCGGGGCAGTCAGAAGGAATACTCTTTTATGAGTTATTCTGAACCATCGCCCTCATTGATGTCTCATGACCTATTAAATTTGGGAGATCATTCTTCCGATGGAGACTCTTATGTGTACAATTTTTACCGTCCCAGAGCCTTGACCTCCCAGACAGAGGTGGCAATAAACCCCGGGGAAGGTAGATTGGTGAACGGAGGAAAGGCATACTACACGGAGGATGGTTACTATATCAGGGAACTTCCTGTGGCTTCTATGGCAGAAAGACCTGGCCATTCCGTGCATTTCCAAGGATGGTATGACGGAGCGGGAAACCGGATTAGCGCTGGCACCTGGTGTGCGTCAGGCACGACACTGCATGCCAGATGGGAAGTGGTTCCCCTGTCATATGATGTGACATGCTATGATATCTGCGGGAGTACACCGTCCGGAAAGAAATTGGGAGAGCATACTTGGACGGAAAAATATGGAACTTCCGTATCGGGAAGGAAGCAGGGCGGGAGCAGTGAAAATTCTGCGTACTATCGAGGCTATGCTTACACAGGAGATACGACTGCTACGGTAACTACCTCTGGTGCTACGGTATACCGGTATTTTTCAGAGCATCATTATCGGATCGCCTTTCAGGGGAATGGTGCTACACAGGGAAATATGGCAACGATAGAAAACTGCGCCTATTCTCAGCAGATAACGCTGAATAATAATTGCTTCCATAAGGAATTTCGCATTACACTGGATGGAAATGCAGACAATGCTATCTGCTCAACAAAGGATCTGTATGTGAGCCAGACTTTTCAGGGATGGGCTTTGACCCCGGGAGGGGAGCCGGCTTATTCCGACGGGGCTTCTGTGTCCGGGTTGACGGATCGAGATGGGCAGGTGACGCTGTATGCCTCCTGGAGTAACAAAAAGTTTGCAGTGGATGTGACGCCTCAGCGATTTGGCTACGACTTTGCGGGATGGGCAACGACACCGAATGCCACAACTGGAAATCTGCAGTTTGCCGCAGAGAACGATATGACGCTGTATGCGGTGTGGAAGCCGGGAATTGTCTCTTACCATGTGGAATATTATAAAGAAAATCTAGAAGGACATTATGATTTGGTTTCCAGCTATACTCATCAGGATTATGTGGACAGGGAAGTTTCTATCTCAGCGGAGGATAATACGTTTAAGGGATATTTCCTGGATCAGCATGCCTCTGTACTGTCAGGCAAAGTATGCGCTGACGGAAGTCTGGTTTTGACGGCTTTCTATACTAGGAATAGAAACGAGGTTTCTTATGATTTGAATGGTGGTGAGAATGCCGTTCTGCCGGAGGCTGTTTCCAAAAAATACGGAGAAGATCTTGTCATCTGGGAGAATGCGGATCTGAAAAAACTTGGGTATGCCTTTGGGGGATGGAACCAAGAGGGTGATGGCAATAACCGCACCTATCAGCCGGGAGAGACCATTAAGATGCCAAACCACCCGGTGGTGCTATATGCGGTGTGGGTGCCGATCTCTTACGAAATTCGTTTTGATGGCAATGGCGCAGAGAGTGCAGATGACATTCCCGAAAGCATTCGGGCTGCCTATGATGAAGCAGTGCGTCTCCCGATATGCGAGAGCGAGAAGCCGGGATATGAGTTTGCGGATTGGAACACGGCGGCAGACGGTTCAGGAACTTCTTATTCTTGCCAGGAGGATGTGGAGAAGCTGTGCAGCAAGGAGGGGGAGAGCATTCTGCTATATGCCCAGTGGAAGCCTCTTTCCTTTGAGATATCCTATGACTCCAATGTGAGCGAGGACATGGTGGAATCGGCAGAGGGAACAGTGGAGAATACTTCTTATTCTTATGTGAAGGAGTCCTATGCATCCAGTGAGATTTATACTCTTGCAGGCTATCAGTTTATGGGATGGAACACGAAGGAAGATGGAACGGGCAAAATGTTTGCTCCGGGGCAGAATATTGCCGGAAAGATTACTTCCAAAAAGGAACACATTCTCTATGCAATCTGGAAGGCGAGAGAGGATACGGGATTCCAGGTGGAGATTATGCTGGAAGGCGGTCAGGATCCTCTGGACACTGTCCAGTATTGCGGCAAGACCGGGGAAAAGGTGGCGGATGCTCTGCGAAGGGCGTGCAAGGATATCTTATCCGGGGAGGACGTGGCGTATTTCTACCCCGGCTATCAGGTCTTAAATGTGGCAGAACTGAATCAGAGGATTCGGGGAGATCACAGCACAAAATGCTATGTATCGGTGAAGAGAAGAACCTGTACTTTGAATTATAGTGCCTATCAACAGGGGGGAATTGCCACTCTGCTGGAGGAGAGAGGATACTTATATCAGGACAAAGTCGTATTGAAGGAGTGCTTGACCTATCTTGGCAAGGATGCATCCGTTTCCCGCTATGTGGACAATATGGGGAATCATTATCGCCCGGGACAGACCATTTCTTTGGAGAGAAATCTGACCCTGATGCCTCAGTTCCAGGTGACCATTCACAGAGAAA
>CATKZA010000235.1 GCA_949841235.1 uncultured Clostridiaceae bacterium | reverse complement strand
GAAGAACCGTGATTCCTTAAGGTATATAAACATACCCCTTTACATATATTGTAACAGCATATATGGAAGGGGTATTTTTATGGACAAAAGTTCCGAATATAACTTGTATAAAGACATACAGACCCGGACCGGCGGCGAGATCTATCTGGGCGTGGTGGGCCCGGTGCGAACCGGAAAATCTACCTTTATTAAACGGTTCATGGATCTGTGCGTGCTGCCGGGAATTGAGGATGAAAATGCCAGGGTGCGGGCCAGGGATGATGCCGGCGGCCGGGGCGGCGAGAGCAGGGCTGTGAGCCAGATGGCCATTGATGGGAGAAGGAAAATGGTTGCCCTGACGTACGATGACGGCCCCTCCCCCCATACGCCCATGGTGCTTCGGGCATTGAAGAAGCACAAGGCCCGGGCTACGTTTTTCGTGGTGGGGAGCAACGTGGGACGCTATGGGGGAAGCGTCAGGAGGGCGGCGGCCCTGGGCTGCGAGATTGGAAATCATACGTATAGCCATAACAAGCTCACCAGGCTCAGTTCCCGGCAGGTGAAGTCTGTGCTGGAAAAGACCAATAGTGCGGTGAAGGCTCAGATCGGGAGGGGCATCCGCATCATGCGCCCGCCGGGGGGAAGCGTGAATCCCGCTGTCTGTCGGGCGGCGGGGATGCCGGTGATTCTGTGGTCTGTTGATACTTTGGACTGGAAGACCAGAAGCACCTCTGCCACGATTCAGTGCGTGCTGGGGCGGGCAGGAGATGGGGACGTGGTTCTGATGCATGACCTGCATCTGCCTACAGCCAGGGCGGCGGAAACCATTGTCAGGACATTGAAGGCCAGGGGATACCAGCTGGTGACGGTGAGCGAGCTGGCGGCCTATCGGGGCGGCATGTCCTCGGGCAAAATTTACAGCCGCTTTCGATAAAGGCAAATCGCGACCAAGTTAAATACCCCGATGCAAGCATACAGGACACCTTCGCGGGAATGAATCGACACGCCGGATGAAAGTCGCATGCAGACTTTCTTCATGCTTGCAATCCCCCTGTCTTTCGTGTAAAATATTGAATGCTGCAAGCTGTTATGTGGAACAACGAATAGCAGCTGACGCGCAAACGAGCTGACAGGATGATTGGAGGAATGACAGATGTTTAGGATTAATGAGAATTATTTAAAGTTACCGGGAAGTTATCTCTTTTCTACGATTGGAAAGAAAGTGGGGGAGTATTCCGCCGCCAACCCGGAGAAGGAAATCATTCGCCTGGGAATCGGCGATGTGACCCTTCCCCTCTGTCCGGCGGTGATAGAGCGGCTGCATGGCGCGGTGGACGAGATGTCAAGGCAGGAAACCTTTATGGGCTATGCGCCGGATTTGGGCTATGAATTTTTGCGCAAGGCGATTGTGGAACATGATTATCAGGCTAGGGGATGCGGCATTTCTGCTGACGAGATTTTTGTCAGCGATGGCGCAAAGAGTGATTCCGGCAATATTGTAGATATATTTGCAGAAGATACGAAAATAGCAGTGACAGATCCGGTGTATCCGGTTTACGTGGATTCCAATGCCATGTCAGGCCGCACGGGAGTGTATGATGAGGCTTCGGGGAAATGGTCCGGTGTCATCTACATGCCCTGCACCAGCGAGAATGGATTTGTCCCGGAGCTTCCAAAGGAGATGCCGGACGTGATCTATCTGTGCTTCCCGAATAATCCCACGGGAACCACGCTGACAACGGAGCAGCTTCAGGTCTGGGTGGATTATGCGCTGAAGGTGGGGGCGGTGATTATCTATGATGCTGCCTACGAGGCCTATATCTCCTCTGAAAATGTACCCCACTCCATTTATCAGTGCCGGGGGGCTGAGGCCTGTGCCATTGAGATTCGCAGTTTTTCTAAAAATGCAGGATTTACCGGCACCCGCCTGGGCTTTACCGTGGTACCCAAGGCGCTGAAATGCGGGGAGGTATCTCTGCACGCCCTGTGGGCAAGGCGGCATGGCACCAAATTCAACGGCGCTCCTTATATTATCCAGGCGGCGGGGGCGGCCGTCTACAGCCCGGAGGGCAGGAAGCAGACAGGGGAGCAGATTGCCTATTATATGAACAATGCCAAGGTGATTCGGGAGGGATTGATTGGCGCGGGATATGAGGTGTATGGCGGCGTGGATGCCCCCTATATCTGGATGAAGACGCCGGACGGCATGAAGTCATGGGATTTCTTTGACTATTTGCTGGAGGAACTGAATGTCGTGGGAACGCCCGGCTCCGGATTTGGTCCCAGCGGAGAGGGGTATTTCCGCCTGACGGCATTTGGCAGTGCGGAGAACACGGTGAAGGCCATGGAGAGAATCAAGGCCGGCAAGGCATGAAATAGAACGCATAGCCAGAGTCCTGCGGGGGTTCTGGCTATATTCGGTAAAAAGGCGGAAAGTTAAGAAAGGAAGTGTTCGCATGAGGAAGAGAGCATTGGGGTGGCTGACAGTTGGAATGCTGGCATTTGCCTGCGTAGGAGCGATGCCACAGCAGGCGGCGGCCGATGCGGTGATAGAGGATGAGGATACCAGTTTTGACAGGTATATTGCCTTTGGCGCGGATTTGAACAAGAAGGAAAAGGCGGCGGTATTGAGTGGATTTGGCATCACTCAGAAGGATGTGGAGGACTATAAGACCGTGGAGATCACCAATCAGGAGGAGCATGATTATCTGGGGGATTATATTTCCGCCTCTGTGATAGGAAAGCGCGCCCTCTCCTCGGTGATGGTTGTGAAGACGGAGGAGGGCAGCGGAATTGATGTGGAGACGAAAAATATCAGCTACTGCACTTCCAGCATGTACTGCAATGCCTTGGCCACTGCGGGGCTGAAAGATGCAAATGTGACGGTGGTGGGGCCTTTTAATATTTCCGGCACCTCTGCCCTGGTGGGGGCGATGAAGGCTTATGCGGAGATGACGGATCAGGAGATATCCCAAGACATTATGGACGCTGCCACGGATGAACTGGTAACCACGGCGGAACTGGCGGATTCTGTGGGAGATAAGGCGAAAGCGGCGGAACTGATTGCCGCCGTGAAGGAGAAGGTATTTTCCGAAAATAATGCTTCCTCCCAGGATATCAGGGATGCGGTGGAATCCTCCGCCAGAGCGTTGAATCTGGACATATCGGAGAAGGACGTGGAAAATATCGTGGATATGATGGAGAAGGTTTCTAAGGTGGATGTGGACGTGGATGCCATCAAGAGCCAGGCCAAGGATATTTACGACAAGCTGAAGGATTCCGGCATTGATTTTAGCGAGGTGGATACTGGGGGGCTGATGGAGAAGGTGGGCAGTTTCTTCGCCGATATTTTTCAGGCGATTGCAGACTTCTTTACCGGACTGTTTGGCTAGGCAGATAAACAATTTTCGGTACAACGCTGATAAAGTTGCTCCTTTGGCGCAGAAGCATTGTTAACGTTGTACTGTGACTTAGAGCAGAAAGAAATGAGGTGAGAGAATGGCAAATGTGATTTCTGATGAAACGATAGAGTATGTGGGGATTCTGGCGAAGCTGGAATTGAATGGGCAGGAGAAGGAACAGGCGAAAAAGGATATGGGAGAGATGCTGGACTATATCGATCAGCTGAATGAGCTGGATACCTCCGGGGTGGAACCCATGTCCCATGTGTTCCCGGTGAGCAACGTGTTCCGGGAGGACGAGGTGACCAATGGGGATGGCAGGGATGCCACGCTGGAAAATGCGCCGGAGCGGAAAGAGGATGCCTTTGTGGTGCCGAAGACGATTGTAGGATAGATTCATAGATAGGAAAAGAGGTAATACATGTCATTGATGAGTTTGACGGCGGTAGCGCTGGGGAAGAAAATCAGGGCGGGGGAAGTGTCCGTGCAGGAGGCGGCCCAGGCGGCCTTGGATGCCACCATGGCAAAAGAGGAGAAGGTAAATAGTTT
>CATKZA010000234.1 GCA_949841235.1 uncultured Clostridiaceae bacterium | reverse complement strand
ACCAGGTGGCAACACGCCGGGCGGCAATACACCAGGTGGCAACACGCCGGGCGGCAATACACCGGGTGGAAACACACCGGGTGGCAATGGCACAACGACAACTTTAACAGTTGCGAAAAAATCCGTAATCATTGCGGCAGGAAAGACTGCTTCTGTAGGATTTAAGGCACCTTCTACGCCGACGGTAAAGACTTCTAATAAGAAGATTGCTACGGCAAAGGTAAAGGGAAACAAGATTGCCATCTCTGTACCGAAGAAGGCAACAAAGGGTGCAACTGCCAAGATTACAGTGAAATCAGGTGCTAAGTCAGCTGTCATCAAGGTAACTGTCAAGAATCCTGCCAAGAAAATCAAGGCAACGAAGAAGACATTGACAGTAAAGAAGAAAAAGAGTGTAACTGCTAATTTTAAGATTACTGCCACAAATAAGAAAAAGGCAGCAGCAGATACCATCAAGGTAACTTCCAAGAAAAAGAAGATTGCCAAAGTGGTAAAATACTCTGTAAAGAAAGGCAAGGCAACTGTAAAGATTAAAGGCCTAAAGAAGGGCAAGACTACCATTACCCTTAAGATTGGCAAGAAGTCAGCAAAAGTAACAGTAAAAGTGAAATAATTTCACTTTTACCCCAAATGGATGGGGCAGAAACCAAATTTACGGTTTCTGCCCCATTTTAATGTAATACTGCTCGAGACATTGCAATCATTCTATTTCACTGTAATGCGAATCTTTTTACACTTTAGATTCTGAGCATATGCATATATAATGCAGCTTCCCTTTGATACGCCGGTTATCTTTCCATTAGAAGATACTTTTGCGATGTTATTATTTGATGATTCAAATTTCACTTTTCGGTGTATCTTAATGGGCATCTTTTTATTGTTATATTCTTTTGCTTTGATCGCAAATTTTTTCCCTGCCTTCAAGGCAACTTTGCTTTTGTTCACCTTAACTCCCGTGGCATTTCCATATTTACTCCCCCTTGTAGTAATGTGAATCGTTTTGGAAGCGACGATGGCCTTCTTTTTCCCATTTACTTTTTTGTATGCCACTACAAAATATTTGTAATAGGTTTTTGGTTTTAGTTTTCTCTGAACAAATTTCGTTATATTTTTGGACAGAGTTTTATATTTCTTATATTTGTTCTTTTTGCCGCATTTATTTGTATAAATAATATACCCGTCCGCCTCTTTGATTTTCTTCCAATTCAAGGTAATGCTATGCTTAGTACTCTTTGCAGCGCTTAGCCTGATTGCCTGTTGCGTAGAGCCTTTGATATCATCTTCCGGATTTTTTTGCGTAATATTATCCTTGTCAAGATCTATCTTGGGAGGTGTTGGTTCGGGCGTATTCTGATTGCCTGGCTCTGATGAGGTACTTGGTTCCACGGGCTGAGAGGAAGTGCCTGGGTTTGATGAACTTCCCGGCTCCGCTGATGTGCTTGGATCTGCCGAACTTCCTGGTTGAGAGGAAGTATTTGGCTTTGGTGAACTTCCCGGCTCTGTTGAAGCACCTGGCTCTTCCCATAGAGAACCGTCTAATCCCTCTGGCGTGGGATCTGTAGGTTCCGGCAAATTCTCTGTCTGGAGATTTGCACCTACCCCAACAGTATATAGCACTTTCAACCCATTTTCAGTAATTCCCACAAGCGTGGCAATCCCTTCTCCCAGTGCAGTTATGCTGGTTCTGATCTTTCCATTTCCGCCTTTTCTTGTCACCCTATTATTTATAAGGGCAATTCCTTTTCTCCCCTTGGACTGTGCAGTATCCACCGTAACATTGCTGTTATTTACGAGAACGACAGCAGAATTGGTAGAGAAAAATGTCACTTCGGAATCGGTATCCTCTGGTGAAATATCCAACTCTATCTCCTTCGTCTCTCCCGTATTGGCAATCACGAATTTCTTCTCTGTCACGCTTTCTAATTTTGTGGCTTCCTTTGATTTTTCATTAACAGGGAAAAACTTCATTCCCTTAATTGTAAAGGTGACAGATATTTTCGTAGGATTATCAATACCTGTAAAGCTTGCGACATGGTCTTTCTTATCTACTGATACTTCTTCTACTGCGCTTCCATCCCATGCATTGATTGGATCATTGGAATCCAGCTGCCCGCTCTCCTTCAAAAGATTTTTAAAGCCATCCTCATCCATCCCATCTGTCTTTTTTAACGTAAGTTCCTTGTCATTGACAACAATTTTGTCATAGCGAATCTTGGCTTGGGACACTACCGGCTTCAAGGTATTGGTATCCCTGATATAGATGGAAGTCAATTTTTCCAACTTGTTGATACCTTTCTCTTTACCCTCTGCTGATAAATCCTTTGACAAATCATAGGTTAATGTATATTGTCCATCTCCAGTCATATTGATCGGGGCGCTTTTTTCCGTAATGCCACTGGGTTGAAATAATAAGTTCAATGTAGCGCTTACCTGATTAGATTCTCCCTTCTTCTTTACTCTGATGGCAACAATATTATTTACGCCACTGGCAGCCGAAACGATGATATAGGTCATTCCGGGATTTTCTGCCGTAACCTTTCCACTGCCACTCACTGTAGCAATTTCTGTATTGGACGATGTATAGGTAATAGCATCCCTGCTATCCTCAGGCGTTAATGATGCCTTGATTTGCAAAGTATCGCCCTCTGTCATTTGGTAATAGGGCTTCTCTGTTTTAATTGCCGTAGCCGTTTCTTGTCCAGTAGGAGCCACAATCACTTTAATATCCTTTGTTACAGAGCCGGATTGGCTTTTTGCATGAATTGTGGTAATTCCTATGCTCTTTGCGTGAACCAAACCCCTAGACACCGTAGCAACAGAATCATCCTCTGTACTCCAAAGAATAATATCTTTGGGAGAATCCGATGTTCCTGTCACCACCTTTCTCTCTCCCGCCTTTAATAATAATGAATCATCACTTAGGGAAATATCTGTTGCAGGAGTGATGACAGGATCCTTGGAAACGCTATTATCGCTGGTGCTTACATGCCCATAAGACTTATATATTGCTGACATGCGATCCCCTAAGTTACCTTCCCTAGTCTCGTAAGTTCCGCGGATCGTTCCGTGAACCACATCATCATAGACAGGCCTGAGATTAGGTCTATCCCAATCAGTGAATAAGCCTTCTTCCTGTGCAACGCCTAAATAATTTCCGGTTCCCTGATCCCATACGATGGGGACTGCGCCATAAAAATCACTGGCAGCTGCGCAAGTTTCATAATTCAATGCACGTTCTGCATTATTGAATCCGGTGGCAGAGCCATCCTGCTTCTTTGTCCTAACGCCATATTCTCCCACATACAGAGGCATATTTTTGTCAAGTTTTTCTACATTTTTGATGCTGCTGCTGAGAGACTCCCACCATGCCTGCAATCCGCCCTTCTTGTCTGCGTATTCCCAGCGCACGTTGCTATTTCCTTTATAAATATGTACGGCAAACATCAGGCGGGTAGTTCCTGCCTCTCCCTGATCTGCCAAACTATCCTCCGGCATGGTAGTTCCCGTGCTAAATGTTGCAAAACGTCCTGTAATGCCCAGCCAGCGCTTCGTATTATTAGAACCCGTAGCCCGGACAGTATTGACGAAGAGTTGATTCAACGCATTCAATACCGCCGTATCTTCATTCTTCTGTCCGGATGCCAATTTATGAGCGTCTGTTACTTCGTTCATGCTCTCGAAGATTAAATGCTCATCATAATCCTTAAATCGGTTGGCAATGGTTTTCCAAACGCCCTGATATTTCTGATAAACCTTTTCAATATCCCACTGATAGGTATCCAGCCAGCACATGGGATTATTTCCACGATCATCATGGTTTGCCGCACCGTCATGATGGATATTGACAATGGCATACATATCCTGGTCTACGCAGTAATCTACGATTTCTTGTACACGATTAATCCACGCCTCCTTAATCGTATAATCAT
>CATKZA010000233.1 GCA_949841235.1 uncultured Clostridiaceae bacterium | reverse complement strand
TGTAGGTGGATACATCCGATGGTATATCCTCAAATACAGCGCCTAGTTTAAATCGCGCCCACTTGTAGAGGATGGATGCGGCATTCGCAAATTCTGCTTCCGGCTTTCGGGTCTCCCGGTGGAGCAAGGGCTGTTCCAGATGGAAAAGAACGCTGGACTCCAGTTTGGCCAGATGGATTTTCTGATAAGAACGCTCTTCCTGCTGGCTGTCCAGACTGTCGCAGATGGCAGCGATTTCTTCATTGTGAACTTCTGCCTTGTTCATCAAATGCACAATCAGGTTATAATCAACGGAAGGATTATCTAGCTTCAGAAGTTCCTTAATCAGGCTGATGCGCTCTGCCTTAAAAAATAGTTTTGCCACCTCTCTTTTCTCGTCAAACAGATTTAAAATGCGAGGATCCAGGGAACTGTTTTCATCCATTCGGATGCGGTATTTGCTCTTTAGCATCAACTCCCAAGTCCCATTCTTATAGTGGTTGTAGGAGAGCTGGTCAAAAAGTTGCACCAGGGACCAGTCGCTAAGTTCCAGATTTGCCAGGATGCAGTTGAGTACCCGGGATAATTCTTCGCTTCCCTTCCAAAATTCGTCATCCGGAAGCAGGCTCTTGTAGCGCATGTCGTGCTCGATCTCATGCCAGCCCTCGAAGAATACGGTGCGGAACTGCACTTCAAAGGTAGTGTCGATGGGCAAATTCCAAGTTTCCCTTTTATATAGTTTGAAATATTCCTCGGGGAAGCGGAAAACTCCGTTAATCTTCGTGGCTTTGAACTCGTTGGAACTATATTTTGAGCGGGACCAGCCATCAATGAGCTGGAAAGTGTTCTCTAGGATTTCTCGGCAGATGCTCAGATCGTCGTAGTAGTATAGGACGATGCGAAGTCCCACCAGGTCTTGGATTTTCTTGGGGTTCGCCTCTGTGCCATACCGTCCTTTCCGGATTTTCCTGGCGATGGAGTCTGCTGACTTTACTCTGGAAAAGATGCGGAAATATAGCCCGCCGGAGTGGAGGATTTCCTTTACTGCATCTTTTAGGTGTTCGCAGAGTTCCCCAAGTTTTTCAAAATCCATCTGGGTGGCGATTTCGCTTTCCGGAGATGGGTTCCCCTCCGCTGTAGCCGCAGTGGGCAGGTGGCGCATGGCCTCTGCCTGTAGTCTGCTTAATCGCTCTTCTGGATGATCTTGTAAATATTTCATGAAATGTCCTCTTCCCCTCTATAATGAAACTCGGCCATATTGCGTTTGCATGCCGCCGACAGTGTACAAGCAACTATCAGGACTTATTATAGCATAATTTTCAAGAAGAAACCAATCCCTTTCATTTACCTGCCTGTTTCCTCGGCTGATATTTTGTCCGATAAGCCCTTTGATTTTTCTTCTGCAAATCTAAAAAAATCTTGGCCAATGTCATCAATTTTCGCTTTGATCAACTGTTCAAAGCTATATTTGCCACAAAGAGATTGTACAAACTTTGCTCCAAGATAATACCCAACATCTCCTCTTCCGCAATAATTTACCCAATCGCCGAAATATCTTTGATTGATTTTTGTCATCATTGGTAAATCAGATTGGAAGTCCGCTAATATTTTCTGAAAGTGATGATCACACCAATTCAGCCAGCCATTTATGTTTTGGTGATAATAATTCAGGTCATTCATCAGGATTTGCTCAAAGTACATTGCGATACCTTCAGTGAATAATTGCCAAATAAAATTCCAACTACTGTTATCGCTATATTGATTAAATATTCCATATTGTTTGTGATAGACATGTCCTAATTCGTGATAGATAAGCCCGTGCATAGAATCTTCATCAGTCCAATTCAGTTCAAGTATCTTTTCAACTCCCAACAGTATTACATCCCGCCCATTTATGCTAGTTACCCATCCCGCTGCATTGCAAAGCCCAATATACAAAACACTGTCGATATCTAATTCATGGCCAAAGCAATGAATGATTCTTTCATTCAAATTATATGTAGCATTCGTGAAAGAAGTATGTAAAGTTTCTAATGATGAATGGCCATGTACCGTATTGATAATCGGCAAAATATCATTTTCATAAACATAGTTTCCGCTATCCAAATATTCTTTTAAATCATCCTCGAAAATATTGGAAGCGTTATCATAAATTGAATTGATATACTCTTTCCATGTTTTCAAGTTGAAGGTTCCATGATCAAACAAAGAGTCAATTTGTGAAAATGTATCAATTATTTTTATCATATGGCTATCCTCGTATATTCAAATTTTTTGCTTATATAGATTAGAGTGTAAAAAGTCCATGTTTTGCTTTCATATTCACGTTCTATCATTATATCCAATAAACCTTTTACTTTCAATGCAAAAATGGTGTCTGGCAAACCGCAATCATTTGATACAAAATATCCAATAGGTTGGTTTTGCCTATTTTGCTATTTTCTGTTATACTGCTATGAAAAGGGTGGCAGCCTACGATGCTTGTGGCAGTCATAGATGGAGATAGAAATATTAGAATTGGAATAGGAGATGACACATGCGGGAGATCGAATTTCAAGTGAAGTTACAGACCAAGGATTTATATCGGTTTACCATGCGCCATACGTATGTGAGTTTTGGTGGCGTTTTCAGTTTGCTTATCAGTTTTGGCTGTCTGGGAATCTGCCTGTTGAATTTCCGGCAGCTGGTGCCTTCCACGATTGCCGTGTTGTTGATCGTGGCGGCATTATTTACCGTGATTCAGCCGGTGATGCTTTATGGGAAATGTGCGGCACAGGTGAAGAGGAGCAAGGATATCAAGGACGAGCTGTCTTACATTCTGTCGGAGGAAGGGATTACCGTGAGGCAGGGCGAAGAGGAGGCTAGGATGAAGTGGTACCAGATTCGAAAAGTGGTTTATGGAGGAAAAGGCATCTATGTCTATCTGTCCCCGGTTCGCGCCTTTATTTTCCCCCGGGAATCCTGCGGGGAGACTTATGGGGAGATTCAGAGGATGATTGGGGAAATGGTGAAGAAGTATCGGGATTATATTCCTGAAGAGGAGGAAGTCCGGGAGGAGCAGATGCAGGAAGAGAATGCGTCAAGAGAGAGCGGTCAGTTGCAGGAAGAGAATGTGTCGAAAGAGGAGTGGAGGACACAGGAGGAGGCTCGGATGGAACGAGTTCAGGAGGAGGCGAAACATGACTGAGATATTTCACAGCCAGTCAGAGCAGGAGACCTTTGAGATTGGCTTTTCCATGGGGCAGAGTTGCAAGCTGGGAGATATTTTCCTCTTGGAAGGAGATTTGGGCGTGGGAAAGACGGTGTTTTCCAAGGGATTTGGGAAGGGGCTGGGGATTGAGGAGCCTATTTCCAGCCCTACCTTTACCATTGTTCAGATTTATGAGGGGGGGAGGCTTCCCCTCTATCATTTTGATGCCTACCGCATTGGGGATGTGGAGGAGATGGAGGAAATAGGCTACGAGGATTATCTTTTCGGGCAGGGTGCCTGTCTGATCGAGTGGGCTTCCAGGATTCGCGAAATTATTCCGGAAGGCTGCATTTCCGTTCAAATAGATAAAGATTTGGAGCAGGGACTCCAATATAGAAGGATAACAGTTAGGGATTGCCGCTAAATGACAGCCGCTTCATGCGCGAAAAGCAGTTGTTGATTCATGGCAGTTCCTTGCCCAGAAGGGGGATTAGAATATGAAAATATTAGGGATTGACAGTTCCGGGATGGTGGCATCTGCCGCAATCATAGCGGATGGGGTGCTGGCGGCGGAATTTACCGTGAATAATAAGCAGACCCATTCCCAGACGCTTTTGCCCATGATTGAGCAGGTGGTGGAAATGTCTGGGGTTTCCTTGGAGTCTCTGGATGCCATTGCCGTGGCGGCAGGGCCGGGGTCATTTACTGGCTTGAGAATCGGGGCATCCACTGCCAAGGGGATGGGGCTGGCATTGAAAAAGCCCATCGTG
>CATKZA010000232.1 GCA_949841235.1 uncultured Clostridiaceae bacterium | reverse complement strand
AGCCATTGCCCGGTTTGCCAACGGGGATGCCAGGACGGCACTGAATACGCTGGAGATGGCGGTGTTTAACGGCAGGATGGACGAGGAGGGCGTGCTGCGGGTGGAGGAGGAGGTGCTTGCCCAGTGCATGAATCGGCGTTCCCTGCTGTACGACAAGAATGGGGAGGAGCATTACAATCTCATCTCTGCCCTGCACAAGTCCATGCGCAACAGCGACCCGGATGCGGCGGTGTACTGGATGTACCGAATGCTGGACGGCGGGGAGGATCCGCTGTATATCGCCAGGCGGCTGGTGCGCTTTGCCAGCGAGGACGTGGGGATGGCGGATTCCGGGGCTTTGCAGCTGGCGGTGGCGGCATACCAGGCATGCCATTTCTTAGGTATGCCGGAGTGCGATGTGCATTTGGCCCATGCGGTGGTGTATCTATCCATGGCACCCAAATCCAACGCCCTGTACATGGCATGCGAGGAGTGCAAGGCGGATATCAGGGAACTTCCTGCGGAGCCGGTACCTTTGCACATCTGCAATGCGCCCACGGAACTGATGCGGGAATTGGATTACGGGAAGGGCTATATCTATGCCCATGATACGGAGGAGAAATTGACCAGAATGCAGTGCCTGCCTGAGGCGTTGGAGGGCAGGCGGTATTATCGGCCCGGCGACCAGGGGCGGGAACGGCAGGTGAGGGAGCGGCTGGAGGAGATTCTGGAATGGAAAAGTACTGATGGGAAGGGTTGAAAATGCGTTTTTTGTGACTATGAGCGGCAAAAACGTGAATGGCAGCAGACGAGCAGGGAGGTGGAGAGACAGGAAAAAAGTAGTGTCGCGGCAATTCTTCCCACATAGAATAGTATAAATACTTAGTATTAAAAAGGGAATTATTATGTATTTTCTATTCGGAATTTTTCTTATTGTTTGCATTATTTTTCTCTGCCTTGGTATTTACAAGAAGAAATGCATCATCCGCAAAATCTGCCAGATGAGCTTCTGCCAGAAGGTTTGCCTGTTGAACGATATTCTCGCTCCCTTTGGGTTCTGCTACCAGGAGAGGGAAGATATTGTCGTCACGACCACGGATGCATGGCAGAGGAAGTTTGGATACCAGACGCTTTTTGACCGCACTGCCCACAGTTTCCAGATGGTCTTTGACTGCGAGCCTGTGTATTTTTATTATGAGGGGCGTACTTACCGCATAGAGCTGTGGAAGGGGCAGTATGGCATCAATATCGGCGGGGAGGTGGGAATATATTGCGCTGATGGAATCTTGCCGCCGGAGAAGTTTGACAAAGTAACGTTTCAAAGTGTTTCAGACGAGGAAATGCTTATGATGGATATGACCCTCTGCCACAGGGGGCAGGAGTTGTTTGAATTATCCCAGAGGCATTGGTGGCTTGCCGGATTCTGCGTGGGGAAATATTGCGAGCCGGGGGATCTTTCCATGAAGGCTTCCATTACATTCCAGAACTACGATATGATGCGGTGCTTCGTGGATAGTCTGGTCAATATGGGATACCAGAAATGCGATATTGCCGTGTGCAACCTGACTGTGACCATCGTGTTTGACTGCCCTCATGCCCATCAGCCCAGATGCTGCTGCTCTCTGGTGGCACGGTTCTCCCAGTGGAAGAATAGGATCTTTTGCCGCTTGTATTTATTTTTCACCAGAAAGTTTGCCTGCACCTTAGACAGAATCCTGTACCTGTATTTCTTCCTGCCGTCCTTCTTCCGCAAAATGTTCCTGGGCAAGAGGAACCGCAGACAGAAATGCCATAAGAAGAGAAAGGCGGTGCGTCTCCGTGAGCTGTGATGGAAGGCTTCAGGCATCTTTTGAGCATGCGCCGGTTCTTCCCCTGGACTTCCAGTCTAAATATATTCTCTTCAGTGACTGCCATCGGGGGGAAGGCAGGGCGAATGACAATTTCCTGAAAAATGAATTTCTCTATCTGGCGGCACTGGGACATTATTATGAGAGGGGATATACCTACCTGGAAGTGGGGGATGGGGATGAACTGTGGGAAAACCGCTCCATGAGAAAGATCAAGGAAATGCATCCCCACAGCTTCGAGATGCTGGGAAGGTTTTTCCGCAGCGGCCGCCTCTATATGGTGTATGGGAATCATGATATGGTAAAGGGGAAGGGGGATTTCTCTGGGAAGTATTTTGACCAATATTATTGCGACCAGAGGATGTGCAAACAGTCTCTCTGTCCCGGCATGCCCTTTTATTCCGGGCTAATCTTGCGGGACAGCATGGGGAAGAAGGACATCTACGTCACCCACGGGCATCAGGCCAGCGTGATGAACAGCACTTTCTGGAAGGTGAATCGCTTCCTGGTGCGGTATCTGTGGAAGAATCTGGAGGCTCTTGGCGTGCCGGACCCCACCAGTGCCGCAAAGAATAACACGAGGAAGGCGAAGACGGAGAAGCTCCTGTCAAAGTGGGCGAAGGAACAGGAAATCCTTTTGATTACCGGGCATACCCACCGTCCCATGATGGGGACGGTGGATTCCCCTTATTTCAACACGGGAAGCTGCGTGCATCCTGCGGGAATCACAGGCATTGAGATCGAGAACAGGTGCATTACCTTGGTGAAGTGGTCACTGGGAACAAGGGATGACCAGTCGGTGTATGTGAAGCGGGAAGTATTGGGAAAAAAGGTCTGCATTGATGAGTATTTATAGCGGAGGTCTGTGAATAGTAACATGTCAAGGGAAAATTTTTGTATTTTGCCCTTGACATTTTTTCGGTTTGTCATATAATGGAATATGTTGATAACATTTCGGGGTATGGCTCAGTTTGGTAGAGCGCACGACTGGGGGTCGTGAGGTCGCAAGTTCAAGTCTTGTTACCCCGATGGAAAAAGTCCTTGTTTTACAAGGACTTTTTACTTTCTATGATGCATTTCGTGTTGCATAATAAAATCGTAAAAGAGACAGACGAATAGTATTGATGTGCGATGCTGATTTTAACGCATTCCTTGTATCATGCTGCTGGCATGGCAAGGTTATTTAATGAATAGAATTTGGGTAGGCATTGCAGGAAATGATGCTTTTCATTTTATTGGAATTGTGGTAGTATTTTATCATATTTATTGCCATGATTTTTGGCATAGCCAAGTTGCGGAGCAACTTGCATGATAAATGCGTCAGCATTTATTTTATCATAAAAGAATAGATTGGAATTTTATCGTTGTACATGTTTTGAGGTGAGTGATTTCGCTGGCAAGAAGGAATTGGCGGGAAAACCGTATTTGGAATTCTCTGAATTGGATACGGAGTTATAATGGGCAGCAAATAACAGATTTATCATGGTAAGACGGATTTATTCCCGCAAAGGCAAATGGAAGATGTCAAATGTATTTGACTTTTTGGAGGAACGCAAGATGAATACTATTTTAGGACAGATGATTGATGGTTTTAATACAGGGATAGGCGTTGTCAGTTCAACGTTATCGATTTACGATTATTTTCTGAGCAAAAATCGAACTGGTCAGGACGATGTTTTTGCAGTTATACGTGAGAAATCAAAGGAAGCATACCATGCGTATGAGGAATATCGCGCAAATAAAGATCTAGGCATGCCTTTGGAGGAGGATATCCTTGGCTATTGGGAATCATGCCTGAGGCGGGATGTTATGCCCAGCGTTTCCGATATGGTGTCTGAAAAGATTGCCACGGAGGAAGAGGCAGAAATGATGTTTGTCTATTTGCTGAAGGCGTGGATGGAGGTTCCGGCCTTCGTGGAATGGCTGCATGACATATTGGCACAGCATAAGTTGGATGAACTATTGGCGATATTGAAGGATTTCCAGAAGAACATAAAAGGCATTTCGGAATTGCTGGATGGAATCAAGGAACAAGATATGAAGGATTGTGCGATTCCCATTTCGCCAATCCGTGTGGCAGAGGAAAAGCATGCATGTACGGATTCGGATATCGA
>CATKZA010000231.1 GCA_949841235.1 uncultured Clostridiaceae bacterium | reverse complement strand
TGTGCGCCCTATGGGCTTGATTGAAGATGAAAAAAGTAATAATGCCATGTCAATGGAAGAATGGAAACATTTCTAGATTTCTTCATAGGATACCATAAGAACATATAAAGGAAATGAGAAACTGTTGCATATGGTTGCTAATCATGGAGATAGATTCCGGTTTCGCAAGCAAGTGCCACATATTTGGGGAGGGGCGTGGAATGCTGGCGGAAAGGGATTCCCCATCCTATGCTAATGGCAGTATGGATATCTGGGCATGGGTGTGAGCAATCATTGCGGTCGAACAGTTTCAAAGTGGATGCTATGTGCGGAATTGCAGGCTTTTTCAACATAGGGGAGGATTATTTAGAGAAGAAGAATCATTACTTAGGGATACTGTCTGAGATGGGCAGGGTGCTGATTCCCAGAGGGCCGGACAGCAGGGGGGCTTTCTTAAGACAGCATGTGGGGCTTGCCCACACCAGGCTGTCGATCATTGATTTGGAGGACGGCAGCCAGCCCATGACCAGGAAGGTGGATGGGTACGATTACAGTATCGTGTATAACGGAGAATTATATAATACCAAGGAATTGAGAGAGAACTTGGAGAAAAAGGGATGGCAATTTGAGACCACTTCCGATACGGAGGTCATTTTGCTATCCTTTTTGCATGAGGGGACGGATTTCGTGAAGAAGCTGGACGGCATTTTTTCCTTTGCCATCTATGATGGGCGGCATGAGAAATGCATTCTCTACCGGGATAGTTTTGGGGTGAAGCCCCTGTTTTATATGATAGCGGGAGATGAAATCATTTTTGCGTCGGAGCCGAAGGCAATTTTCCGGCATCCTGCCTGCAAGCCAAGGGTGGATATCCAGGGGCTGCGGGAATTGTTCGGCATGGGGCCGGCTAGGATTCCCGGTTCCGGGCTGTATCAGGGGATGGGGGAATTGGAGCCGGGGACGTACCTGAGCTGCAGCAGATATGGAAGGAAGAAGGTGACCTATTGGCGGCTGGAGAGCCATCCCCACGAGGATTCCTACGAGGATACGGTGAGGAAGGCCGGGGAGCTGATTGATTCCGCCATCGTGCGGCAGATGGTTTCGGATGTGCCCATCTGCACCTTCCTGTCCGGCGGGGTGGATTCCAGCCTGGTATCTGCCATCTGCCAGAGGGAGCTGCAGAAGAGGGGGGATACGCTAGACACCTTCTCTTTTGACTTCGATGGAAATGAGAAATATTTTCAGGCAAATACCTTCCAGCCCTCCCAGGATCGCCCTTATGTGGCGCAGATGGCGGCTTTTCTAAAGAGTACCCACCACTATCTGTCCTGCGATTATGAGTCCCAGGCAAATCTTTTGAAGGAATCGGTGCTTGCCCATGACATGCCCTGCATGGCGGATGTGGATTCCTCTCTGCTGTATTTTTGCAGGGAGGTGAGCAAGACCCAGAAGGTGGTGCTGACAGGAGAGTGTGCAGATGAGGTATTTGGCGGATATCCATGGTTTCACAGGCAGGAATTCTTCGGGAAGGATATGTTTCCCTGGACACCGGATCTGTCGCCGCGCACGGAACTCTTACAGGAGGATTTTGTGCAGCAGCTGGCTCTGGAAGATTTCGTGCAGGATGTGTACTGTGACGCTGTGGCGCAGATAGAGCCTCTGCCGGAGGAGAACGAGGTGGAGACCAATCGGCGGCAGATTGGCTATCTGAATATTCGTTTCTTCATGCAGACCCTGCTGAACCGCATGGACCGCACCAGCATGCATTGGGGGCTGGAAGCTAGGGTTCCCTTCGCAGATCGGAAATTGGTGGAATATGTATTCAATATTCCCTGGGAGATGAAGGCAAAGGATGGGATGGTGAAGCATATTCTTCGCCAGAGCAGCGTGGGAAAACTGCCGGATGGGATTTTATTTCGGAAGAAGAGTCCATACCCCAAGTCTTATCATCCATTTTATGAGGAGTTGCTGGGAAAGCGTCTGATGAACGTGCTGGAGGATTCTCATTCCCCCCTGCACCAGTTTGTGGAGCGGGAGCGGGTGGTGCAGTTTATCAACAGCGTGAAGGACTATGGGAAGCCCTGGTATGGCCAGCTGATGGCGGGTCCCCAGATGCTTGCCTACCTGCTGCAGATCCACTACTGGCTCGCGGAGTACGGGGTGGAGGTGCAGATTTAGCATAGAGGGAGATTTGCAATGTGAGGAACGTTGCTTTTGCGCTCTTCACATTGCAATTGCAGTTTGCACAAAGGCGAAGCGAGGATTGGCGAAGTTTTGTGCCAGAGGATAGATCGCTTTCACAGGTTAATGTGCCGATTCTTGAAAAAACCATGTAATCTGATATAATTATTATATGGAAGGTTATGCCACAAGTGCAATGGATTTAGGGGGTTGCTTGCTGATTGTGCGAAATGTACCTAGTTGTAGTGCATGGAATGCAATGAGATGATTTATACAGTTGACGTGATTAAGAGATTGGAGGAGGTTGCGGAACAGGCGAAATGGTTTAAACAGGAGATTTCTATCGTGAAAGGTACGAGTGCTGCATGATGTATTGCAGTTAATAATATTTTGGGGGGGATGGTGAGCGATATGAAAAAGTATATTTTGGCATTGATGGTTATTTTGATCTGTATCATTGGGGTGGATGTCAGGCAGGCAGAAGCGTATTCTGTGACCGTGCAGAAGGACGGCATATATGCCGGGGTGGTTCCTGATTCATTTGTAAACAATACTGCGGCAATTTTTAAGAAGAATGTAAAAAAAGCCATGAAGTATTATAACAAATACAAGGATGCGGACGAGTATACCTACATTATGAAAGTGCCGGAGAAATATCGGGATTTCATACCGGTGGCAAAACAGATTCGGGATTCCGACGAGATTATTATCAGGAATCCATTTTATATTTATCAGACAATGGATGATGCAGTACCAGAATCATATCATTTTTTTGCGGAAAAAGATGGGAAAAAACTGTGCATGTTCACCATCGAGATAGAGCTGGAAAGCGGGAAGGTTTCTTTTTGGTATGATAAAATGAAGGAAGGTCGTTATGCATATGATGAAAAGGGAGAGACGATATATTATGAGATTGATCAAATCATCTATGCGGAGACGCGGGATAAGACTCGCATAGTATGGGACGGAAAGCCTCTTGGTGGGGAGAAATTGGCAAGTGATCTTGGAACAGATGATTGGGAAGCAGAGCAGAAAGCCATGGATCAGAAATTTAGAAGTATGAGTTACAGTGAAAAAAAAGATGAAATGCTTGCTGACTTGGCGAAGAGGTCAAAGGAAAAGTTTGGTTATAAGGCCTCAAAGAATTCAAAAGTGGAGTTAGAGGACGATGATGTAGAGCCGGAAGAAGATGTAAAGGAGAGCGACAGAACAGATGTTTATATTGTGGTCGGCATTGGCATTGCGGTCATCGGAGTAACCATCGGCGGGATTATTCTAATGAAAAGGCGTAAAAACAGACTATGATTGATGGGGGAGATGTGCCAAACAGCGATACGGAATTGGCCATAAAAGAAGCCACCAAATGATAGAAAATGGAACGGGGCAACAATTTGAAGGTTCCGCAAAAGATTTTATAAGCATGCTTTTGGAGTAATAGAAATGTTGAAAGTATCTGCTATGGGACGATTGCATTTAAGGAATTAGATTCCCATTCCCCCTGCACCAGTTTGTGGAGCGGGTGGTGCAGTTTATCAATAGCGTGAAGGACTATGGGATGCCTTGGTATGGCCAGCTGATGGCGGATCCCCAGATGCTTGCCTACTTACAAAAGGCATCCTATGATATGCTTTATTATCAAAGGATGCCTTTTTAGCGTATAGAAAATGCCTGAAATGTTACTATTCACAGTTATTCTTTGCGCACGGTTTCGGTTATTTTTTTCCTTCTATGAGATAGTCATAAGAGACATTGAAAATCTCCGTCAGTGCTTTGAGTTCCAGATCCGTGA
>CATKZA010000230.1 GCA_949841235.1 uncultured Clostridiaceae bacterium | reverse complement strand
GAGAATCACAGATTTATTGGACAAAAGAAGCGTCCTTCTGAATGCGGCGCCTAAAACGAAGAATGAGGCGCTGGATCAGATTGTGGAACTGATGGATCGGAGCGGAAAGATTCGTGATTTGGAAGGGTATCGGAAACAGGTGTATCTCAGAGAGGAAGAGAGCACTACGGGAATCGGGGAGGGCATTGCCATTCCCCACGGCAAATGCGATGCGGTGGAACGTCCGGGTCTTGCCGCCATGGTGGTCAAGGATGGGGTGGATTTCGATTCCCTGGACGGCGAGCCGGTGACGCTGATGTTTTTGATTGCCGCACCTAATACGGAGGACAATGTCCATCTGGATGTGCTGAGCAAGTTGTCCGTGCTGATGATGGATGAGGATTTTTCCCGTTCCCTGCGGGAGGCGAAATCCGTGGAAGAATTCTTGGATATCATTGACAAGGCAGACGATGAGAAGCCGGATATTGATGAGAGGCTGGAGAATACCAAGACCGGGGGCGGGGCAAATATTCTGGCGGTCACTTCCTGTCCCACGGGAATTGCCCATACCTATATGGCGGCGGAAGGCTTGGAAAAGGCGGCCAGGGCGGCAGGGGTGAATATCAAGATTGAGACCAGAGGTTCCGGCGGTGCGAAAAATGTCATCACGGCCAAGGAGATTCAGGAGGCGGATTGCATTATCGTGGCGGCGGATGCCCAGGTGCCAATGGATCGCTTCGATGGCAAGAAGGTGATTGAGTGTCAGGTTTCTGACGGCATCAATAAGGCGGAAGAATTAATCAGCCGCGCACTGTCCGGGAATGTTCCGGTCTATCATGCGGCAAATGCGCCCGCAAGCCAGCAGGCGGGGAAGTCTGGAGGGAGCATCGGCCATCAGATATACACCCAGTTGATGAACGGCGTGTCCCACATGCTTCCCTTCGTGGTGGGCGGCGGCATCCTAATTGCCCTTGCCTTCCTGATTGACGGATTCGCAGTGGATATGTCCACCCTTTCTGTAGAGGAGCGGGGGAATTTTGGTACCATTACGCCAGTGGCGGCTATGCTGAAAAATATCGGCGGCGTTGCTTTTGGTCTGATGCTTCCTGTGCTAGCAGGATTCATTGCCATGGCTATCGGCGACAGGCCGGCCCTGGCATTGGGATTCGTGGGCGGCATGCTGGCGGCTAGCGGCACTTCTGGATTTTTGGGCGCGCTGGTGGCTGGCTTCCTGGCAGGATATGTCATTGTAGGCCTTCGGAAGGTGTGTGAGAAGTTGCCGGAGGCTTTGGAGAAATTAGCGCCAGTGCTAATCTATCCGGTGGTGGGCATTCTCTTGATTGGCCTAGCTATGAATTTTGTTATCGAGCCCATCATGGGGTCGGTGAATATTACACTGAACGGTGGTCTGAAGGGCATGGGAAATTCCAGCCGAGTCGTGCTGGGGCTGGTGCTTGGAGGCATGATGGCCATTGACATGGGCGGTCCCTTTAACAAGGCGGCCTACGTATTTGGCACGGCGGCCATTGCGTCTGGCAATTATGATATTATGGCGGCAGTTATGATTGGCGGCATGACGCCACCCTGTGCCATTGCTCTGTCCACCTTGCTCTTTAAGAACAAGTTTACCAAGGAAGAGAGGGAGGCGGGCCCTACGAACTTCATTATGGGCCTGGCGTTTATCACGGAGGGTGCCATTCCCTTTGCCGCATCGGATCCCCTGCGGGTGCTTCCGTCCTGCATCATAGGCTCTGCGTTGGCGGGGGCGCTGAGCATGGCCTTCCAGTGTACGCTGATGGCACCCCATGGCGGCATCTTCGTATTCCCGGTGGTAGGCAATGCATTGATGTATCTGCTGGCGCTGGTGGTGGGAACAGTAATATCCGCAGTATTGCTAGGAGTTTTAAAGAAAAAGGTGGAGGCATAATGCTTTCAAATTCGATTGGAAGATGATATAATGATAAGCAAAATATTATATAGAAGGAGGAAATCAACATGAAGGAATTTACTTACACAATCACAGATCCAGAGGGGATTCACGCTCGCCCGGCAGGAGAGCTGGTCAAGGTGGCGAAGGAGTTTTCCTGCAAGATTACCCTGTCTAAGGATGGGAAATCCGGGGACTGCAAGAAGATTTTCGGATTGATGGGCCTTGGCGTGAAGAAGGACATGGAGGTCGTGGTTGCATTTGACGGAGAAGATGAGGAGGCCGCTTACGATAAGGTGACGGCATTCATCAAGGAGAATCTGTAGACGGACATAATCTATCCAGAGCGTTCAGGTGTGAAAAGCAAAGTCTTTTTGCACCTGAATCTTTATGAGGAAATATAGTGGGTTGCATTCACGGCTTGGCGGTTCAAAGTGAATAGTAGCCATAGTAATAGCATTATGCCGGAAATAGCGATGAAAGAAGGGATGAGAGTTGCTGACGGAGAAGAGGCATGGCATTATTTTGGAACTGCTACAGGAAAAAAGAAGCATCACCGTGGCAGAGATTAAGGACAGGCTCGGGATTTCGGAATCTACCATACGCAGGGATTTGAATGCCCTGGACAGGGAGGGGAAGCTGACAAAAGTATTTGGCGGCGCAGTTGTGCTTGATGCCCCCGCTTCTTCTGCTGAACTTTCAGTTTCGCAAAAGCTCCGGGTAAATGAGGAGGAGAAGAGATGTATTGCCAGATATGCGGCTTCTATCATTCGCTCCCATGATTTTGTCTATTTGGATGCCGGGACAACCACAGGCTATATGCTGGAATATCCCATGGAAAAGAATGTTACTTTTGTGACCAATGGGGTAGATCATGCCAGAAGGCTGGCAGTGGCAGGCTATCGGGCATTGCTGGTGGGAGGGGAGCTGCGTGGCACCACGGAGGCCGTGGTGGGAGCCCAGGCTATCTTGTCAATTCAGGAATATCACTTTACGCTGGGATTCTTTGGGACGAATGGCATCAGCCGCCGCCATGGATGCACCACGCCGGATAGCAGCGAGGCGCTGGTGAAAAAGACTGCTCTCAGACAGTGCAACAAGTCTTATGTGCTGGCGGATTCCGGGAAATTTGACGAGGTGAGTTCCGTGTCCTTTGCGGGATTTCATGAAGTGGAGATTATTTCGGAATACATTCCAAGTGGATATGGGGAGTACGAAAATGTGCAGTCAGCTGCTGCAATGCATCATAATCTATAGAAAAAGGCTGGGACTGTTTTGCCGGCATATCAGTTTCTGGCTATTTTTGGAGGGTTAGCCAATATGAGTGAAATCATTCGACAGGAGTTTCAGTTTTATGGCCGGGTGCAGGGGGTGGGCTTCCGGTATAAGATGAGCCATCTGGCCAGGGGTCACGGCGTGAGCGGCTGGGTGCGGAATGAATATGACGGTTCTGTGTCCGCCCAGCTTCAGGGCAGAGTAGAGCAGATGAATGAGATACTATATCAACTGGTTCAGGATAGGTATATTGATATTCAGGAAGTCAGGAGAAAAGATATTTCCCTGCGCGAAGAGGAGCAGGGATTTCAAATTTGTTATTAATTGTCCTGCAAAGTTCTTGACCTTTTTTGCTGTATAGGAAATTGCTCATAACGTAACGCAATGCCATTGGGAACGCGCTAATCTCCAAAGCTAATCATATTATCTTTTAGATATTTTGCGTTCCCTATTTTGGCGTCAGCGTTCCTCGTTTCCATCGGCAGCAGAGGATTCCGATGGCATTTCTGTGGATGGGCTTCCGCCACCTTTGGGCTTGAGCTGCCGTCCTTCTGTATTGATTTCGCTGTCTCCCTCATAGATCAGGTCTGACATTTTCATGAATTCATATCCCTTTTCTTTCAGTCCCTTAATGAGCCGGTCCAGAGCCTGGGCAGTATACTTGGCGCCGTTGTGGCACAGGATGATGGAACCGTTGCCTAGATGCTTGTGGTTAAGCACGGTGTCAATGATAGAATCTACCCCGTAATCCTTCCAATCCAGGCTATCTACA
>CATKZA010000229.1 GCA_949841235.1 uncultured Clostridiaceae bacterium | reverse complement strand
CGAGGAAGATAGGGAGCTGATGAGCCGGATTATTCAGGATTTTCAGGCAAACTATCAGGGGCAGGCGGATTTTCAGATTTCATTTGAGGCACAGGGGGAATCCCAGTGCAAGGATGTGCTGCTCGGTGGATTGGAGGATGGTGCGGATGTATTTACTTTTGCAGATGACCAGCTAAATGCTCTGGCAGCTGCCGGCGCATTGGACCCCATTGAGAATGCGGAGGAGATTAAGAGCAGAAATGTTGCCAGCGCAATAGAGGCCGCCACGGTAAATGACCAGCTGTATGCATATCCATTGACCGCAGATAACGGATACTTTTTATATTATAACAAGAAGTATATCACAGAAAAACAGGCTAAGACGCTGGAGGGCATATTGAAGGCTGCGGCTGCGAAAGGAAAACTTTTTGCCATGGATTGGTCTTCGGCGTGGTATGTGTATTCTTTCTTTGGAAATACGGGGCTTAAGGTTGGGCTTAGCGACGATGGAATTACGAACTTCTGTACATGGAATCAGAAAGACGGGGCCATTCGGGGCGTGGATGTGGCTCAAGCAATGCTTAAGATCGGGAAGCATTCTGGATTTTCCAATCGCACGGACGAAGACTTTCTAAAAGGGGTAAAGAATGGATCTGTGGTGGCGGGCGTTAGCGGTATCTGGAATTCCGTTGCCGTAAAGGAGGCTTGGGGAAAGAATGCCGGAGCTGCCAAGCTGCCTACGTATAATTGCAATGGCAGAAAAGTACAGATGGCTTCTTTTTCCGGCTGCAAGCTGATTGGCGTAAATGCATATTCCGAACATCCGGCATGGGCATCCCGGCTTGCCGATTGGATTACGAATGAAAAAAATCAGCAGCTCCGTTTTGAAATGCGCGGACAGGGGCCGTCAAATATTACAGTGTCAAAGTCTGCTGAGATTAGCCAATCTCAGGCCATGACCGCTCTTTTCGACCAATCAAAATATTCTCAGCTTCAACGGGTGGGCGGAAATTTTTGGGATCCCGTTTCAAAATTTGCGGGAAGCATGGCAAAGGGGAACCCATCTGGACAGAGCTTGCAGAAGCAGTTAGATGAAATGGCAGAAAATGTTTCAGCAAGATAACATATATTTGAAAGGGATTGTAAGCAAAATGAAGAAAAAATTTACTATACGACAACGTCTGATGCTTCCAATTATTCTTTTGGGGGTTGTGGCACTGATATCCAATGCCTTATCGGTTTTCAGCCTTAACAATGTGAATTCTAATGCTTCAAAAATTGTGGACAATAATATGGTTGGCTCGGAAACATTGCAGAACATTCGCCATGCGACTATGAATATTCATAAGATGGCATTGTCCCATATCGTGGCAACGGACTATAATACCATGATTACCGTTGTGGCCCAGATCAAAAAAGAAGAGGGAAAATTGGAAGCATATCTATCTAAGTATAAAGAATATGTGACCAAAGAGGAAGAGGCGATTTATGCAGAACTTTTGGAGAATTATGAATCCTTCAAGCATGCTCTGGTCTATCTTGTGTGCGCAAGTGCAGACAGCAAGACTCAGGATGCCTATACATATGCCAATACCGATGTAGCCAATTTCGGTTCTGCCATCGCTGTCAATGCTGACCAGTTATATGCGGCAGTAAGCAAGAGGACATCTGATGCCAGACAGAGGCTTATGACAGTGTATATGATTTCGCTGGTCATTGTCGTGATTTCTATTATGGCGTGTCTGGCGTTAGTGCTTGCGGCCATCCATATTATCAAAAAGTACGTGATCACGCCAATCAAAGGCACGGTGGATACGCTTCAGGAGAGTTCTCAGAAACTGGACGAAGTGACGGGAGAAGTGCTGAAACATACTCGCACGTCGGGGAAAAGCGCCAGAGGGCTTTCCTCTCTTGCAGGTTCTCTTTCCATGGCGATTCAGAAGGTGGCAAGCAATGCGGCGATTATAAACAGCAGTGCTGCCGATATCAAAGGAGACGTTCATGAAATGGCGGAAGAGTGCAGTGCTATCACTGATTATTCAGCCGGGATGAAGGCTCGGGCAAACGAGATGGAGGCATCGGCGCAGACAAATACTGAGGTGATCCAGAGAAAGACATCTGACATTTTGGAGGTGCTGGAGGAGGCTATAGAAAACAGCAAGAGCGTAGATCAGGTAGATAAGCTGACGAGGGATATCGTGGAAATCTCATCATCCACGAATCTGATTGCCCTGAATGCTTCTGTGGAGGCCATGCGTGCCGGAGAGGCGGGAAAGGGCTTTGCCGTGGTCGCCGCAGAGATCAAAACTTTGGCCGCTTCTTGCAGTGAAACTGCCGTGCGCATCCAGGAGGTTAATCAGATCGTCACGAATGCGGTACATAATCTGTCAAAGCATTCCCAGGATATGGCGGACTATCTGAGCGAGACGATTTTGGCGGAATTTCGGGAATTTGTCCATTCCGGCAGACAGTACAAAGAGGATGCTGATTATGTGAAGGAAATGATAGATGCATTTAATAGCAGGACAGACCGCCTCAGAAACTCCATGATTGAGATTGCTGATTCTATTGAAAGCATCACAAAAGCCATTGATGATGGTGCTTCGGGAATTACCGGAGTAGCGGACAGCACCAAGGGTCTGGTGGATGACATGACTGATATTACGGGGCGTATGGATACGAATCAGGAGATTGTGGGAGAATTGAAAAAGCAGATGGGAGTATTTGAAGACTTTTAATAACTTAATATAATTTGGATTTTTACCCAACAACTGGTATTTTTCTGCTATAATAATTATTAAATGAGTGAAATTTTGCAGAAATTTATCTAGTGCCTTGCCTAATTATCAATGAGACAAGACATTGGGGGATATTTCACTTGCCATAGGATGAGAGCGTCAAAAGTCCATTTTCATTGCTGGGATATTTTTTCAAAGTATTGTGTCGCAATATCTTGAGACGAAAAATAGCCGGCAAGGGGAATTTAGACTTTTTGACACTTCAACCTCAATAACAATGAAAAAAGGAGAGATGACATGATGAAGGCATACAAGGATATGAGCAGGGATGAACTCTTGGCATTAAAGAGGAGTTTGGAGGAAGAGTATAAGACGGAGGAGGCGAAGGGCCTGTCTTTGAATATGGCAAGGGGAAAGCCCGGTGCCTCTCAGCTGGCGATATCTATGCCCATGCTGGATGTGATTAACAGCAGTTCTGATATGAAAACCTTGCTGGGAAATGATACAAGGAATTATGGAGACTGGGATGGCATTGGCGAGTGTCGGCGGCTGATTGCCGATATGATGGGAGTTAAGAAGGACAATGTAATCGTATGTGGCAATTCCAGCCTGAATATTATGTATGACACGGTATCACGATCCATGCTTTTGGGCGTGAATGGTTTTACGCCTTGGTGCAAATTAGACAAGGTGAAGTTTTTATGCCCGGTTCCAGGATATGACAGACATTTTAAGATTACCGAGTTGTTTGGCATCGAGATGATCAACATTCCATTGAAGGAAGATGGGCCTGATATGGATCTGGTGGAAGAATATGTGAATAATGACGAGGCGGTGAAGGGCATCTGGTGTGTGCCGAAGTATTCCAATCCCACGGGTATTTCCTATTCTGACGAGGTGGTAAGGCGGTTTGCAAACCTAAAGCCAAAGGCGGCGGATTTTCGGATTTTCTGGGATAATGCCTATGGAATGCATCATCTGTATGAGGATGACCAGGATGAGATTTTGAATATCTTGGAGGAGTGCGAGAAGGCTGGCAATCCGGACATGGTCTACATCTTCTCATCCACTTCTAAGATTAGTTTTCCCGGCTCGGGGGTATCTGCGGTCGCCACTTCCTTCAAAAATATCGAGGATATCAAGAGGCAGATGACCACGCAGATTATCGGACATGACAAGATAAACCAGTTGCGCCATGTAAGGTTTTTTAAGGATTTGGACGGTCTGAAAGCCCATATGAAGAA
>CATKZA010000228.1 GCA_949841235.1 uncultured Clostridiaceae bacterium | reverse complement strand
TCACATAGGGACTAGCCACCCCATAAATCTTCCGGGCTCCCTCCTGCAGCAAGAGTTTCTCATTCCCCTTCCCATGGTACTTTTCCATATAGGTCAATCCATAAAACACAGTGGGAAGCGTATATGCCAACTGCAATCCGGCAAACAGGATACTCCACAATGGCCAGAATCTGATGATATCGTTTTTTATAATTGTCCCATTACAAAAAGATTTCCTTGACTTCATACTCTTTCCCTCCTAATTCGTAGATAAACACTTCCTCCAGCGTCAGTGGAAGCACATCCATAATCATCGGCTGGAACTCGGCCACCCTCTCCGTCACCCATTCCGGCTTCCCCCGGACAATCATCATGGTCACCTTCCCCTGGGCCGCCTGGTGCAATATCTGAAAATCCTCTCCAAAATCCGGCACCTCCCCCGAAAATGCCATCTGAATCTTCGTAATCCCTCCCTGCAATTCCTCCAGAGAGCGTTCCAAAACGACCTTGCCCTGATTCATAATTCCCACCGAATCGCACACATCCTCCAATTCCCGGAGATTATGGGAAGAAATCAAGACCGTCATCCCCCTCTCGCTCACCTCCCCCAGCAGAATGCTCCAGATCTGCCTCCGCATCACCGGATCCAGCCCGTCTACCGGCTCATCCAGCACCAAGATCTCCGGCCGGAGAGAGATGGCGAGGACGAAGGCCGCCTGCTTCTGCATCCCTTTGGACATCCGCCGGATGGGAAGGGAAAAATCCAGATAAGAAAAACTCTGCCGCAGCTTTTCAAACGCCTCCGCATCGAACCGGGAATAAATCCCCTGATAATATTTTTTCATGCTTAAGATAGAAGCCTGGCGAAAATAAAAGATATCATCCGGAATGAATGCCATTTTTTCCTTCATCTCCCTATTCTCAAATATTGGTTCTCCCTCCACCAGAACTTCCCCGCTGTCCTGCCTGAAAATCCCCGTCACATGGCGAAGAAGCGTGGACTTACCCGCCCCATTTGGCCCCACCAGCCCGTAAACCCCGCCTTTGCTCACATGAAAGCTGGCGTGATCCAGTGCCTGAAAGCCATCAAATTTCTTGCAAATATCTTTTCCCCGTATCATCGTTTCCTCCCTCCAATCTAAAAGGCCAGCCTATCAAAAATGCTATTCCTTTGCCTTTTCTCCCTTTCCCATCATTTTCTGATGCACTTGTGCCACCCTCTGGCAAATTTCCTCCTCCCCAACCCGCAGATAGAGCAATTCTTCCACCGCCGCATCAAAAGCCGCAAACAGCTCTTTCCTTCTGGCAGAATCCTCCTCAGGCACTCCCGCCACGAAACTCCCCCTGCCGGCAACCGCATATAGATACCCCTCCTGTTCCAGTTCCCGATATGCCCGCTGGATGGTATTGGGATTGATAGCCAGGGAACTGGCCATCTCCCGCACGGAAGGCAATTTCTCATCCACTTCCATTACCCCCTGCACAATCAGCCTCCGAAATCCATCCTTCACCTGCTCGTAAATTGGCTTGGCATCCCGGTAATTCAACTGAATCATCTGCAATCCCCCCTTTCCTGCTGATTCTGTTTCAAAATGGAGCAACTCCTTCTCTTTTCCGCTACACGGTCGCAAAAAACTATGTGTTTCATCTGTCCTAACTGTATTATATATCTTAATACAGTTAGGATTTTATCATATAAAGAAACCTGTGTCAACTGCAAAATAAAAGAGCGGGCATATGCTCGCTCTTTTATTTATCTCTTATTATCACTATTACAATATTAATTCCTTGTCTGTAACCCTATAAACAAGCAACCAGTCTGGCGTGATATGGCATTCCCTGTGTACTAGTTTGCCTCAATCCTCTCCCTGCCTAATGCCAGATCCTTCACCACTTCCCCTGCCATGACCAGCCCCGCCACGGCCGGGACGAAGGCAACGCTCCCCGGGGTACTCCTCCTGCCCTCCTCCCCCTGCATTTCTCCGGCAGGGGCAAGGGGCATCTCCTCGGAATACACCACCTTCAATTTCCGGATGCCTCTTTTCTTCAATTCCCGGCGCATCACCCTGGCCAGGGGACACACCTTCGTGCTATAAATATCTGCCACCCGGAAGGCACTGGCATCCAATTTATTTCCCGCCCCCATGCTGCTGATGATAGGCACATTCCACCGCTCCGCCTCCATCACCAGGGCAATCTTTGCCGCCACCGTGTCCACCGCATCCACAATGTAATCATATTGCCCGAAGAGAAAATCCTCCTCATTCTCCGGCAGGAAAAAGCAGGGATGCGCCTCCACCTTTGCTTCCGGGTTGATTTGGAGAATCCGTTCCCTCATAGCCTGCACCTTCAACCGTCCCACCGTATCGTGGGTGGCAATAATCTGGCGGTTGATATTGGAAACAGCCACCCGGTCGCTGTCAATCAAATCCAGGGCACCCACGCCACTGCGGGCCAAGGCCTCGCATGCATGGCCTCCCACGCCGCCAATGCCAAAGACAGCCACCCTGGCATTTTCCAGCCGCTCCATGGCCTCCCTTCCCAGCAAACCCTCTGTTCTCGAAAACTGCTCTGATATCATTTTCCACTCCTCGCACCTGGGAAAAACGCAAAACCGGCGCTCTTCACAATCTTGATCTCATACATCTACCCATAGTAAAAAGTTCAAAGTCTTTTCACGCTCGCAATCACAAAAGCAAAGGGGGAATCTGCAACAGCAACTGCCACAAATTCCCCAATCTTCCATTTCATCATTTCAGCTGTCATGTCCCACGGCTTCGCCGCTCATAGCGACAAGCAGAACTTTCAGCATAATGGCTTACAATTTCCAGATATCCTCGTTATACTGGGCAATCGTCCGGTCAGAGGAGAAGAACCCGGCTTTTCCAATATTGACCAGCATCTTCTTCGCCCATGCGCTGCGATCCTCATAGTCTGCAAAGACCTTTTCCTTCACTTTGATATAATCCTTGATGTCCAAGAGGGTCATGAACCAGTCCTTGGTCACCAGTTCCATATACAGCCGGATCAGGCACTTCTTATTGCCCACCGCAAACATTTCCTTGCTGATGATAAAGTCTACCAGTTTGGAAATCTCTTCATCCCCGTCATAGAAACTTTCAGAAGAGTAATCCGCCTTGTCGTAGTGCTGAATCACCTCATCGCTGGAGGCTCCGAAGATATAGATATTGTCATCTCCCACGAACTGGTGAATCTCCACGTTGGCGCCATCCTCCGTTCCCAGCGTTACGGCTCCGTTCAGCATAAACTTCATATTGCCGGTTCCGCTGGCCTCCTTGGATGCAAGGGAAATCTGCTCCGACACGTCCGCCGCCGGAATCACCTTCTCCGCATAGGTCACATTATAATTTTCCAGCATCACCACCTGGAGATAGGGGCTCACATCCGGATCATTCTTAATCACCTCGGACAGGCAGAGGATCAGGTGAATGATATCCTTGGCAATGGTGTAAGCCGGTGCCGCCTTTGCGCCAAAAATCATGGTAATCGGCGTTTTCGGCTTATTTCCCGCCTTGATCTGCATATATTTGTATATGATATACAAGGCATTCATCTGCTGCCTCTTATACTCATGGAGACGCTTCACCTGCACGTCGAAGATAGAATCCTCCCGGATTTCAATCCCCTCTTTGTTCATTAAATACTCCTTGAACTGCACCTTCTTCTCCTTCTTGATTGCAAGAAGCTTCTCCAAGTCAGCCGGATTATCTGCCGCAGAAATGAACCTTTCCAGTTCCTCCGCATTCTTCTTGTAACCCTCTCCGATCTTCTCGCTGATGAATGCGGAGAGTTCATGGTTGCAGTGGAGCAGCCAGCGGCGGAAGGTGATGCCGTTGGTCTTATTGTTGAACTTATTCGGATAAATATCCTTAAAGGGCTTCAGCTCGCTATCCTCCAGAATCTGGGTGTGCAGAGCCGCCACGCCATTTACGCTGTATCCGTAGTGGATGTCGATATGAGCCATATGCACCCGCTCTTC
>CATKZA010000227.1 GCA_949841235.1 uncultured Clostridiaceae bacterium | reverse complement strand
GAAAAAAAGTAAGGGAAGGGAATAAATTACCAAAGTCCGTGACGAAAAGAAAAATCGCTGTACTGCCCATGGCTACTGGCTTTACAGCAATTTTATTTTCTGCAAACTGTCAAACTCGAGATTATAACAAGCAATCTTCGTTTTGTACACCATTACTATGATTACAATTCACAGTGTAGCAAGGAAATGTGTAAAACTTGTGAAAAAAGTCGAATTTTTTCTATATAATCTTGCGGTTTCCACACAAAAAATATATAATATACTGGCAAAAGTTACCTGACGAACCAGCATGGCGCAACTTATGAATCACAGCGAATAGTTACCATGAAAGTGAGATATTCTAATAATGAACCCAAAAAGGAGGGTGAATTTTGATAAAAGAAAACCAAAAACTACTTAATTTGCTGGAATTGCTGATTGATGCCATCATCATTGCATTTTCCTTCTTACTGGCATATAAATTAAGATTTGACGATACCTGGAGTCCCCTGATCAAGCATCACATCATCCAGCCCACCGTGGGATATGTCCGCCCGGATACCGATTACTTTTCCCTGCTCTTCCTGCTGATTCCCTGTTACCTGATTATGTACCGCATGTACGGCATGTATGACCCCAAGCGCACCTCCGGGAGGCGGGCAGAACTATTCGCATTGGTGAAGGCAAACCTTCTGGGCGTGGTATATTGCCTGGCCGCCCTGTACCTGATCAAGCAGCAAAACTTTGCCAGATTGTTCCTGGTTATCTTCGTCAGCACCAATCTGGTCATTGATTACATTTTCCGGCTGATCGTCATGCGCATCCTGCGCACCATGCGGCGGTCGGGCATGAACATGAAGCACATTCTGCTAGTAGGCTACAGCCGTACCGCCATCGGATATATTGACCGACTGCGCTCCCATCCTGAATGGGGATACGTGGTACATGGCATTTTGGACGACACCTGCCAATTCGGCAAGACTTACAAAAATGTCCAAGTTATCGGAAAGACCCGGATGCTGGAAGAAATGCTTGCCACCAATGAATACGACGAGATCGCCATCACGCTGAGCATCGGCGAATACTCCAAGCTCGAGCGAATCGTGGCCACTTGCGAGAAGTCCGGCGTCCACACAAAATTTATTCCGGACTATAACAATGTCATTCCCACCAAGCCCTACACGGAGGATTTGGACGGTCTGCCAGTCATTCATGTACGCCATGTGCCGCTGAGCAGTTCCTTCAACAATGCCATCAAGAGAATTGTAGATATTGCAGGCTCTCTCTTTGCTCTAATCGTCTTTTCCATTCCGATGCTCATTGTGGCATGCATTGTTAAAATCACCTCCCCGGGCCCCCTCATCTTCAAGCAAACCCGCATCGGACTGCACAATGAGGAATTCCAAATGTATAAATTCCGCTCCATGAGGGTGCAGGACGACAAGGAGGAAAAGAAGGCATGGACTACCCAGAATGACCCAAGAGTCACTCCCATCGGAAAATTTATGCGAAAAACCAATATTGACGAACTCCCCCAGCTCATTAACGTACTAAAGGGGGATATGAGCATGGTGGGTCCCCGCCCGGAGCGACCCTTCTTCGTGGACAAGTTCAAGGAGGAAATCCCGCGCTACATGATTAAGCACCAGGTGCGCCCCGGCATGACAGGCTGGGCGCAGGTGAACGGGTATCGGGGAGACACTTCCATCACCAAGCGCATTATATGCGATCTATATTATGTGGAAAATTGGTCTCTCATGCTAGACTTCAAAATACTCTTCCTCACATTTTTTGGAAGAAGCGTAAATAAAAACGCCTATTAGTTAGAAAGGGGGATGCGCCATGAAAATTCGTAATCGACTGCTAGTTGCTTTTGTGGCTATGACCATCTTCCCCCTGCTGCTAACCCTGTGCTGCGCCAATTTTATCCTCCGCAAGCAGGGCATCCCCTATCAGGACAATCAAAACGGCAACTACAGCCATTTTGATTTCCTGCTGGATCCGCTCAATTTCTTCTACCAAATCACATTGGATGAATATCGCATGGTAGAAAACGCCATCGAGGAAAACCCTGACAAATTTCTCGATGTGGCTTACTTGAAAGATATAGAGGAAAATCTAAAAAAAGAATCCTCCCTCATCGTTGTCAGCAATGGGGAGTATATTTATAAAAGTCCGCAAATCAAAGACACGAAAGCATTTCCCATTCACCAAAGCAAACAGGAGGGCAATTTCGATCAGATTACCTATTTGAACAATGCCGGCAAATGCATTGTGAAGGAAAAGCATTTCTCCCTCCTTGATGAATCCCCGGGAACCGTTCTGCTGATTACGGATTTCACAAAGGTCCGCAGCAGATGGATTCATGCCCTTCAAGATATTTCCGTGGCATTATTGATCATATTCCTTGCCACCAACGCCCTCCTAACTGCATGGATTTACCAAGGCATCGTCCGCCCCCTAAACATCCTCCGGCTGGCAACCACCCAGATTGGCAACGGCATCTTGAATCAACCCATCCAAGTCACCGGAAAGGATGAAATCGGTCAGCTATGCACTGATTTTGACAATATGCGCATCCGGCTGAAAAATATCATTAACCGGCAGCTACATACGGAAAAAGATATCCTGGAACTCTTAGATAACCTTTCCCATGACCTGAAAACTCCCATCACTGCCATCAAAGGTTACACCGAGGGCATTTTGGATGGCGTGGCAGACACGAAGGAAAAGCAGTTGCGCTACTTGAAGACCATTTATACGAAAAGCAATGACATCTCCTACCTAATTGATGAGCTTTCCGTCTATACGAAGATAGAGCAGAATGTCTTTCCCTACGATTTTATTCCCGTAAATCTGGACGAGTACTTTTGCGACTGCATCGACTCCTTTCGCTTAGATTTAGAGCAGAAGCACATATCCATTGATTACTACAACAGCACAGACCCCGCCACAAAAGTGCTGATAGACCCCCAGCAGCTGCATCGGGCAATACAGAACCTCATTGAAAATGCGGCAAAATATATGGGGAACTCAGATGGGCATATTGATGTTCGGATAGAGGATATGCAGGAAAAAACAAACAAGCCGCAGTTTCTGCAGACAAACGAGAACGGAGCGCACATGCGTCCAGAAGGGATTGGCAAGCGATTTGTGCGTATAGAGATTGAAGACAATGGGCCGGGCATTGCCGCCAAGGACCTTCCCCACATTTTTGACAGGTTTTACCGGGCAGATGATTCCAGAAACTCCTCCAAGGGGGGAAGCGGATTGGGACTTGCCATTGTTAAAATGATCATATATGACCACGGCGGCACCGTGGGCGCAGAGAGCATCGAAGGCACAGGCAGCCTTTTCCATTTCACATTGCGGAAAGTGTAGGCATGTCGTTTGCTTAATAGAAATGAGGTAATTTATGGAAAAGATATTGATTATTGAAGACGAAATCGTAATTGCAGAATTAGAGAAGGACTACTTGGAGCTCAATAACTTTGATGTGACCATTGAGGCTGACGGGGTAAACGGTGCCGCCAGGGCTCTGGACGAGGATTTCGACTTGATTCTTCTGGATCTGATGCTGCCGGGAATGGATGGATTTGACATCTGCAAACTCATTCGGGAGAAGAAAGACACCCCACTAATCATCGTATCCGCCAAAAAAGATGATATCGACAAAATACGAGGCCTGGGCTTGGGCGCCGACGATTATATGACAAAGCCTTTCAGCCCCAATGAACTGGTAGCCAGAGTAAAGGCTCATTTGGCGAGGTACAAGCGGCTTACTGCCTCCGATCTGGAGAAAAATGAAGTGATAAACATCCGCGGCCTGAAAATCGACATTACCGCTCGTCGGGTATGGCTCAACGACGAGGAGAAAAGTTTTACCACCAAGGAATTTGATCTTCTCACCTTTTTAGCCGAGAATCCCAACCATGTATTTACCAAGGAAGAACTGTTCAGCAAGATCTGGGATATGGAATCTATCGGAGATATTGCCACGGTTACG
>CATKZA010000226.1 GCA_949841235.1 uncultured Clostridiaceae bacterium | reverse complement strand
CACGGCAGATGCCACCACATCCCCAATCTGATTCACCGCCCGAACCAATTCCCGCACTCTCAGGCTCACGGCTTCCCTCTCCGGCAGCTGAAAGGAAAAATCCCCGCCGATAATCTTCTTCATGGCGGCAATGATCTCATATTCCTCCATCTGGTCATGCATGGCATTCCTCTGCCAGACTGCCAGTACTCCCAGGAAAATCCCTCCCAGAACCCATCCGATGATCCCCTGGGTGGAAGTCATGTAGGAGGACACAGACTCCTCCCGGTCCAGAAATACATATGCTGCTGAGACTCCATAATAAATCAGCAATCCCAGCTCCGCCAACAGCAGAAAGCCGAACTTTCTTTTGACAGGAATAAATGCCATGCGGTAGGAAAGATTTCTAATAAATGCTTTCAGGGAAGTCCTCTGCCACAACACCTCCCTCACAAAGAGAACAAGCAGGCTGTACTGCCCCCCGCAGCCAAGCTTTCCCCTCTTGATGATGCTCAGAAGCACGCAAAGGCAGCCAAAGGCCAGCAGGGACACTGACAATGCGCACAGAAGAATGACAGGCTGAATCAGAAATCCATTCCACATCTTAAACACCCAGGCAATCATGCCGAGCATCAGATATGCCAGAAGCAGCTGTGGCTCCAGCCAAATCCGGTCGAACCAGGAAAGGCTTTCCCGCTGCTGCCCCTCCGTCACGGGACTCCCGCTGCGAATCAACAGCAGAAGGAAGCTGAGTACCGTGAGAATGGCTCCCGCCACTGCCAGCGTATTGCCAAACTGATAGAGTTCCCGCTTGTGCATAGCCTCCCGGTATGTCAGCACGAATTCGTCCTCCCGTCTGGCATGCAGTACATCCCGCAAGTCAATTCCCACAGCAATCTGGTAAGAGGCCAGGCTATAATTCTTTCCGATGGTTCTGATCTTTTCCATAATATTGCCGGACATGGGCAGCGTCTCCTTAGGATAATTACCCATCCCCTCGTAATTCTTGCTATTAAAGTACACGAACGCCACATCGGACCGGTCTGTGGCCCTCTCCAAAACTCTTCCGCCCTCCAGGGCGCCCTTGATCTTCTGCCAATCCGCCGAATGATTGGTCATCACCAGATTGTTAGAATTTTCATAGGCATAGACAAAATTGCACCTGGAAAATAAATATTTCAACTCCTGGTACGTCTCCACCAGAAATGTGACATACTTTCTCGCCTCCCCCATGGTCCTGGGCACGGAATGCACGCTCCATGGAATCTCACTCTTAGGAATCCTTTTCTTCCGCTTCTTATAATCATCCTTCAGATATCGGTAAAACTCCTCTTCCGAAAGCACTTCCCCAGACTGCTCCTTCTGGTAGGACTGGTACACTTCCAGAAATAAAGTTTGCCCCTGTTCCTCATAGGAACCAATCACCCTGTCCAAAAAATAACATCTGGCATAGGAGGGATAATAGGTAATCAGATATTCTTCATAGGCACTCTTGGCATGGAATTGATACTTCCAAGATATTTTTCCAGAAAAAGAGAGAGAAATGTCATCCCGAAACTCATCTTCGTAAGTCAAATCATCCGTAACGGTTGCCTGCATATTTTTCAAATACTTCTTCATCACCGCAACCTGCTTCGGGGAGCGGGTCTTTGCATTGGGAGAGGCAAAGGAAAAAATTCTGTCCCCATCGATAATTACCCGGGTATCGCAGACCAGCATATATCTGCTCTTCCAGGGATAGCTGATGCCATTCCTGCAATTTTCCGGAAACTTCTCCATAAACTTCCGCAGCATTTCAGAACCCACGCCCTCGGATGTGGAACCACGCAGCAGCTCCTTGATGGTGTATGCCCTGTCATCCGTGAGGGACACCAGAATCTCCTTATCATAATCAATGTCCCCATCCTCGGTAATCAGGTTGCCAATCTGCATATACTCCTCAAACAATCGGATATATCCGTCCAAAATCTGGCTCGTGCCCGGCTGGGATATATAGAAATCTTCCTGCTCCCGTCCGTGGTTTGCCTGCTCCCTGCCAATGCTCCTATACATTGCTGCCAGCACATCCAGAAAAATCCCTGTAAACAGCACCAAGAATAGAACCATGCGGATTCCCCTTGATCTCTTCCATCTCTTCACTTGCCATCTCCTTCCTAGTACATTGATCGTTTTCTAGTACATCGATATGCCGGCTACTTGTCAATTCGATATCCCACGCCCCACACCACTTGAATATACTGGGGATTCTTAGGATCGATTTCAATCTTTTCCCGGATATGCCTGACATGCACAGAAACCACCTTGCTGGAACCGAAAGAATCCTCATTCCAAACCCGCTCATAGATTTCATCGCTGGTAAAGATCCTCCCCCGATTCCTCATCAGCAGATGGAGGATGTCGTATTCCATGCCGGTGAGCTTAATCAATTCCCCATCCACCGTAACCTGTCGGCTTCTGCTGTTCAATACCAGCCCGCCCTTCTGGTATATTTGTTCCTCTTCGCTCTGCCTCTGATTCAGAACAGTACTCCTCCGGAGCTGGGACTGCACCCTGGCTAGCAGCTCCATGGGATTGAAAGGCTTCGTCATATAGTCGTCCGCCCCCACCCGCAGTCCGAAAATCTTATCCTTATCCTCCGACTTGGCGGACAAAATAATAATGGGAAGGCTGTTGTTCTCCCGAATCTTGAAAGTGGTCTCCACGCCGCCAAGCTTTGGCATCATCACATCAATAATCAGCAAATCTATCTGATCTTTCTCAATCACATCCATTGCCTCTTCCCCATCGTATGCCTTCACCACGTCATATCCCTCTCTCTCAAGATAGATGGCGATTGCCTCCACGATCTCCCTGTCATCATCACATACCAATATCTTGCTCATTCTCCATCACCTCATATCATTTTTTATATTTCATGTTCATCCTTATCTCTGCAAAGCGAGCTTTGTTCGCATGTGAACCTTGCTCACCTTTCCCTCTGCGCATAAAGCAACTTTGTATTATTATAACAGACAATGGAGAAAAAATTTATTAATTTTTCTTAAGATTTGCTATTCAATCCGCACTGAACAGACAGCCACTGGAATCATCAGATAAAGGGCCGCCGCGCAAAGTCATCACTCTGCCCGGCGGCCCCATCAATCTAATCATGTACAAACTAATTCGCATCCTGCAAAGCTTCGTGGCCTTCCTCGCCAGTGCGAACCTTTACCACATTTTCCACATCGTATAGGAAAATCTTGCCATCTCCAATATTTCCGGTATACAATGCCTTTCTGGCAGTCTCTACCACCTGTTCCACAGGAACGGCGCTGACCACGACTTCCACCTTCATCTTAGGCAGCAGCACCACCTCCAGCTCCGCTCCGCGATACTTGGTGGTAATGCCCTTCTGCGCCCCGCACCCCAGCACCTGGGTAACCGTGATGCCATTTACGCCGATATCGTTCAGAGCCTCCTTTAGAACCTCAAACTTGCTCTGCTGGCACACGATAGACACCTTGGTATATTTGGGCATATCCTTCGCAGCGGCAGCCTCCGCCTTTGCGGCAACGGCAGCCGGTGACGGAACCGCAGCCGGCTTCGGCAACCTCTCTGACACATTGACCACCTCCACGGCCTGATCCATAGGAATATTTCCTTTCAGCACCTCGATAGAAGTTCCCCTAGAGTAGAACATATCCCCCGCCGGCATAAAGTCCGCATAAGCAGAAGGCAGTCCATGCTCCGTAGAATCCAGCCCCATCAATTCCTCCTCCGGGGTCACCCTGAGGCCGAATATCGCCTTGATTGCCAAAAATGTAATAGAAATGGTCACAGCCGTCCAGACAGCAACGGTAAAAATGCCCACGCACTGCAATCCCAGTTGTTCCACACCCCCGCCATAGAAAAGACCCGGAGCCTTAATCACGCCGCCATCAAAGGCAATGGCATATCCCGGTGCAGACTCAGTGGCAAAAAGCCCCACTGCAAAGGTACCCCACAATCCGTTCATCATATGTACCGCCAC
>CATKZA010000225.1 GCA_949841235.1 uncultured Clostridiaceae bacterium | reverse complement strand
CTGGCGGGATGAAGCAGAGGCTGGGGATTGCCCAGGCGATCTTGAATCGTCCGAAACTTTTGGTTCTGGATGAGCCTACGGTGGGACTGGACGTGGAGGAGCGAATGAATTTCAAGCAGTTTGTGAGCGAGTATGCCAGCCACAGCATAGTGATCTTTGCAACTCATATCGTCTCAGATATTGAGGATATCGGAAATGAGATTCTGATTATGAAGGATGGCACGGTGAAAGCCCAGGCATCCCCGGAGAAACTGCTGCAAACCATTCAGGGGAAGGTGTGGGCCATGGAGTGCGATGCCGGGGAGGAGATGCGGAACTTGAAGAAAAGGTATCGGATCTCCAATACCAAGGTGAAGGGAAAACGGGTGGAAGTGCGGCTGCTGTCGGAGAAAAAGCCTGGGGAGGATGCGGTACCCGTGGAGGGAAATTTGCAGGATTTGTATTTGTTCCTGTTCGAGAATGGCGAGAAGAGAAGTGCTGTCTGAGAATTAAGAGAGGGGAGGGCGGCGGGGTTCTTGCTTGGGGATGAAATTGGTTTAGAGTGCATATTACATGAGAATGGAGAATATCATGTTTCGATATGAATGGAAAAAAATATTTGGCAAAAAGAAGCGAATGATTTTGGGCATATTTTATCCGCTTGTGCTGCTGTACTGCCTGCTTATCATGATTAGGAGCAAAGAGATTCGGGAGGAAGTCCTGCTGCAGTTTTCCGGGGGATTTGATTATTTCATCCTGGTGAATGTATGCATTGTCACCGTGATGGTGGCGGCGCTGTTTCCTCTGGAGGAAGAGACTGGCCTGTCGCAGGTTCTGCTGGCATCCAGGTATGGGAGGAGCCGATTGGCCATGGCAAAGATCGGGGTGGCTCTGTTTCTAGCCAATGGGTTGTTCCTCATCTCTGTGGTTGTGCTGTTTTTAGGGTATGTGTCTGTCTTTGGCAGGGATTTTGGCATCCCTATCGACCAGGCAGGAGCCTTTGGGCTGGAGTATGCCATCGACCCGGGCATTAGGACATATGGGGATTTATTTTTCATGATGATGGCGGGGACATTTCTCTCTACTAATTTTACTGCGCTGTTCACTATGTTTCTGTCCATGAAGTTTCAGAGGGCGCTTCCGGCGGCGGCAAGCGTGATATTGCTGTATTTTGCCGGCGCCGTTCTGCCGGAGATACCGGTGCTTGGCTTCGTGTTCAATCTGTCCCCCATCTGTCTGGGCATGAGGGCGGTTACCTATCAGGTGCATTTTGCGGTGGGTTCCTTTTCCGTGACGGTACTCCATGTGGGCATGGCGGCGTATCTGGTGCTGATCGGGGGGATGTTTCTGATTGTAAGGTCAGCGTATAGTAAAAATCCACTGCGCCATTAATTTTATAGTCTTTCTGCGATATGATAGATCAGTTTCTCGCTCTCCGGCCATCCCAGGCAGGGATCCGTGATGGATTTTCCGTAGATTCCCTCTCCGATTTTCTGATTTCCCGGCTCGATATAGCTTTCCACCATGACGCCTTTGACCAGATTGCAGATGTCTTTGGAAACCTCTCTGTTGTGGAGGATTTCGGAGACGATGCGGGGCTGTTCGGCATAGCATTTGTTGGAGTTTGAGTGGTTGGCATCCACGATGCATGCCGGGTTTTTCAGATTCAGTTCGCCGTACATCTCGCAGAGGCGAATCATGTCTTCGTAGTGATAGTTCGGCTTGCTCTGGCCGTGCTTGTTCACTGCCCCCCGCAGGATGGTGTGGGTGAGGGGGTTGCCTTCAGTCTTGACCTCCCATCCCCGATACATGAAGGTGTGGCTTCCCTGGGCGGCGATGCAGGAATTGAGCATGATGCCGTAAGTGCCGCTGGTGGGGTTCTTCATCCCGCAGGGAATATCGATGCCGCTGATGGTCAGCCGGTGCTGCTGGTTCTCCACGGAGCGGGCGCCTACCGCCACATAGGCCAAAATGTCGGAGATGTAGGGCCAGTTTTCTGGGTAAAGCATCTCGTCCGCCGCGAAGAGGTGGGTTTCTGCGATAGAGCGCAGATGCATCTTTCGCATGGCGATCAATCCCTCTGCCAGATCCGGGGCCTTTTCGGGATCCGGCTGATGCACGATGCCCTTGTAGCCTTCCCCGGTGGTTCTGGGCTTGTTGGTATAGATGCGGGGGATGATGATAATCTTGTCTGCCACCTTTTCCTGCACCTTTGCCAAACGGCAGATGTAGTCGCAGACGGAGTCCTCGTTGTCTGCGGAGCAGGGGCCGATAATGACTAAAAATTTATCTGATTCGCCGGTAAAGACTTTCTTGATTTCTTTGTCTCTTTTTTCTTTTAATTTCTTGTGTTCTTCCGGAAGAGGGTATTGGTCGAATAACTGTTCCGGCGACATGACTTTCTTTACATAGGTTGTTCCCATGGTTGCGTCCTCCTTTTCTGTCTTAAACATTCTCGGAATGTGGTAATTTCTATGCAATATGTTATTTTAGGTGATTTTGCGGGAATCGTCAAGTGGGCATAAAAGGGGGAGACGGCATCATAGGCTCTGATCCTCGTCGCATGGCACGTAGCAGGCGATATCTTCCAATTTGCAATTCAATATGCGGCACAGGTCATTTAGCGTCGTGGTATTCATAGGCTTATTTTTCCGCAGTTTAGCTATTGTTGCGCTGGAAATATGATGATTGTTGATTAGGGTGTATGTTTTTTCAGGGGATGCCTCCAAGGTAGTCAAAAACGGCTTATATATAATCATCATAGAAATCCTCATTTCTGCGCTGCCTAGCAATTTGTGTCAAGCATTGCGTAGACACAAATTGCCGTGTGAACGAAGTTCGCACTGTGAACGAAGTTCGCACTACCTCCATGCCGCAGACATCGTCAAGAGCAGATATGCCTGTCTCTTGAAAAATGCAAGCGAATGATTGTTTGATTAAATTTGCAGAGCCACACATGAGCAATGTGTTTGCAGTGAAAATGGCGTTGGTTACTATAAGCGGTGAAGCCGTGATTAGTAACCAGATGCATTGATAATTTTAGGATAGTATATAGTTTTATACTTGACTATAGTCACGAAAATGACTATAATTATCATACCCCGTTGCAGTTGCATTATGTAAAGCAAGGGAAAGATGGGTGCGATTTATATCGGGTATTGTGTTGGCATTGCGGAATAAAGGAATAACAATTTGATCGTAATGTGTTCATTATTGTGAGAAATCTTGCACTGTAGAAAGGAGAAGAAAAGATGTGGCGGAAAAGAACAGCGGATAAGGTGGCGGCCGTCATGACTGCGGCTGCAATCTGCATGGCAGGTATCTGCAATGGCGTGTGGCAGACGGCATGGGCGGTCGATTCTGGGCAAAGTGCCTGCCAATCAGATTGCCCGAATGATCCCGGCAACATTGTCAAGCGGTATGTGAATTTCGGCAGTTATTGGCAGGAGGATACTAATGGTGATGGAGTGGCGAATGAATTGGATGACAAGACGCCCATAACATGGCGCATTCTTTGGAGCAGCAATTCCCAAGCGCTCATTTTGTCAGAGCGATGTCTTGATGCTAGGGCATTTCATGATACGAATGAGAAAGTGACATGGGAAAACTGCAATCTGAGGACATGGCTTAACGGCACTTTTATCAGCAATGCATTTCATGCAGAAGAACAGGCGGCAATCTTGGAAAAGGAAATTGTCACGGCGGGGGATTCCTTTACGGAAAATAAGGGGGATATCGTTACAAAAGACAGGGTATTCCTGCCCTCGGAGGCAGATATGACCAATACGCTTTACGGCTATGACGGCAGTTACAATGAACGGGATACCGCAAGGCTTGCTTCCAATACGGTGTACTGTGCCACAAAGAGCGGGCGGTACAGCGCAGGTCAGAATGACACGTACTGGCTGCGCAATTCCGGGCAGTCAAACAATGAGGCGCGCGCTGTCATGGCCAACGGAATCATCGAATATCTGACCAATGTGGATTATCAGGGGCATGGGATACGGCCGGCAT
>CATKZA010000224.1 GCA_949841235.1 uncultured Clostridiaceae bacterium | reverse complement strand
GGTGAGAATAGACTTGATAGAAGTCTGATGCGCAATCACAATCGCATCCTTCTTGCTCCTCTTCTGCACCGTCCTCTCCTTGTGATACCGATTGGTCATCAGTATGGCATAATCCACCGTAGCTCCCAGCTGGATCGTACCGATTACGATGCTGGCCACGAAGGGCAGCGGCGTATCGGCATAGTAGGGCACCGCCATGTTGCAGGCGATGGCAAACTCGATGACGGACACCAGAATCACCGGTATGCTGATGGACTTGAATGTAATCAGGATAATCAGGAAGATTGCCCCAATGGAAATATAATTCACATTGGCAAGATCCACATTGGTCACATCGGTCAAGTCCTTCATCAGCGGTGCCTCACCGATGACCATTCCTCCCTTCTGGTATCCCTTTACAATCTTATCCAGGGCATGAATCTGCTCGTTGGATTCATCCGTTGCGGAAGCATAATCAGAACAGATAAATTCCAGTTCATAATTGTCGGTTTTCAGCATCCCCCGCACATCCTCGGGAATCATATAGTCCGGCAAATTCGGACCGAAGAGGGCATCCAGTCCCAGCACCCATTTGACACCCTTCACATCCTTCAATTCTTTGAGCATGGTATTCTTTTCCTTAGCAGTCAGGCCGTCCTCCAAAAGCACCATGTGCACGGAACTCATATCAAAATGCTCTTTCAACTTCTCATTTGCCTCCGAACTGGGAATATCCTTGGGGAGGGAAGTATCCAGATTATAGTATATCTCATAATTGCTGTTTCCATATGCCGCCGGGAATAAGATGACGGCAAAGAGTATCAGGGCAATCCAGTGATGCTTGATAATAAACTTGGAAACTCCGTCCAGAGAGGGAATCAAGTTCTTGTGGCTGGTCTTTTCTATCGCCCCGTCAAAGGTGAGGATCATAGCCGGCAGCACCGTGACGCAGGCAATCACGCCAATCACCACACCCTTGGACATGACGATGCCAATATCCGTGCCCAATTTAAATGTCATGAAACACAGAGCCACGAATCCCGCAATGGTGGTCACCGAACTGCTGGATACCGACTTAAATGTATTGGAAATGGCATGTGCCATCGCCCGCTTCTTATCCCCCGGATAACGCTCCTTATTCGCCTCAAAACTCTCCAGAAGGAAGATAGAATAATCCATGGTAACCGCCAACTGCAGCACTGCCGCCAAGGCCTGGGTGATATAGGAAATCTCCCCCATGAAGAAATTGCTTCCCAGATTCAGCACAATGGAGATGCCGATGGTAACCAGGAAGATCAGAGGCGCCACCAGTGAATCCATGGTAATCAGCAGTACAATCAAACTCAGCACCGATGCCACCGCCACATAAATGGGCATCTCCTCCAGTGCCAGATTCTTAATATCCGTCACCACGCCGGACATGCCGCTGGCGTACACGCTCTTCCCCACGGTGGAGCGGATTTCCTCAATGGCATCCATGGTATTATCCTCAGAAGTGGTCCCGTCAAAAAATGCAATCATCATCGTGGCGTTGCCATTGAAAAAGGCTTCCCGCAAATCCTTGGGCAACATCTCCACCGGAACACTTGTGTCAAGCATGTCGTCATACCAGAGCACATCCTTCACATGGTCAATCTTTTCCACCTGCTCCTCCAGCTTTGACACGTCCTTCATCTCCATGTCCTCCACCACAATCATGGAGAAGGCACCCATTCCAAACTCATCCACCATCACGTCCTGCCCCTCCACAGTCTCCAGAGATTTGGGCAGATAACTGAGCACGTCGTAGTTGACACGGGTGGAGATATAGCCAATCCCCGCCGGAATCAATAGGATTACTGTCAATAGCAGAATGATGTTCTTGTGTTTCGTAATCCATTTACCCACATTAATCATTGTCATTCTTCCTTTCCTTCATTTTATGCAAAAATGACCATCAGTCATTTTTACTATATGCTACTATACAACAAAAATGACTAGTGGTCAATATTTGATTTAAAATTTTATAAATTTTTATTTTCTTTCAGTATTTTTATCTCGTCTTCAATGACCTTGCCTATAATCTCCTTCAATTTCTCTTGGTCTACCGACCCAACCTCTTCTCACGATTCAGTTTTGTTCCCAGGTGTCTCCTCGGTTTTGCCGAACACCGTGTCCGGCCACCTTCGGACAGTAATTGATTGCATAAAAAAAGGGAACGCCAGCGCGTTCCCAATGGCATTGCGTTACGTTATGAGCAATTTCCTATACAGTGAAAAAAGCACCTGAAATCAATCAGGTGCCTTGAAACAATATTAATTTTAAAAGGACTCTTTGGCAGGCGTACGCTTCTCCTGCATCTCTCAGGTTTCCCTTGTCAGTACCAGCGGCGTGTGGACCGTACGAAATCTTCCACCTCAAAGAGTCCTTTATTGTCATATTTAACATAGAAAACAGAGAAACCTTGGTCGGAGCGTCGCTCCCGACATCTCTTTTGCCCATTGCAAAAAGCATGTGGCGCATGGGGACGCATTTTCCACCTCAAAGTCTCTCTACTTCCATATTCATTTAATAATAAAAGACTTCTTTGGCGAGCGTGCCTACTCTCGCATCTCTTGGTAACCATCACTGGTGTGTGGCGACACGAAATTTCCACCTCAAAGAAGTCTTTATATTATATGGCTATTATAGCAACACTATTCTTTTTTGTAAAGAATTTCTTTGTTCCTCAAATATTTATTCCATGTTCTTTCATTTATGTTTAAAAAAGTTATGACAGAATTTTTAAAATCTGGATTATCAACCGAGGTCAATATCCTAAGCACTAATTGAAATTTTCTCCATCTTTGATAATTTCCTTCAAAATTACAGCTGTGTTGGGTTTATTGGCTTCTATAATATAATCGGGATCAGCAATTATATCTGGTATGTATCCGCAAAACCTCTCATAGTCATCAGGATGCCGTTCTTTTATATGCTGTATCCTCTCATCCGTAATAATGACCTCGTCCGTCACGATATCCTCCGTGACGCACTTATAGATATTCATGTCAATCTTTCCTACTGAATGCACCTCTACTACCTCTTTCACGGCATAAGCCATTCCAACAATATCCGCATTTGAAATCTTCCCGGCCTTGTTCTCGCCGCATCTTTCCATCCACTCCCGCTTCCTTGCATTATACGCCTCCTGTTGCCTTCGTCCAGTGCATTCTTTGCCAGCCTCCCATACTTCTCCGCCTGCCTCCTGTTTCGTGCGGTATTTTTCAGTCAACCGATGCCATCGAAAAAAGGGGAACGCAAAATATCCGAAGGATATTTTGCGTTCCCCTGTACGAATCACGTTCTATACACGAGTTTGTGCTGCAAGCGTCTCATGAATCGCCCTGAGCAATATGCCGCTATTTTGCCAAAAGCATCATAATCTCATTGCTTCTGGCCACGAACTCCGTCATCTCCTCCGCCGGGAGAGGCTTATGGGCAATCATAGCCAGATCATAGAGCTGCTTGCAGAACAGATCCACATGCTCTCCCTCTCTATTCTCCAGAATATACTGCACCAGAGCATTGGCAGAGTTTAATACCAAGGTCTCCCCGCCGCCAAACATGCCCATGTCCATGCCATTTCCGCCCATGCTGTACATCTTCATCATATCCTGCATCCGCCGGGTCTCCTCTGACAAGGTCATCATGGAAGAAATCTTCTCATTCTTTAATTTCTCCACCTTCACTTCCAACTGCTCCTTGCCCAGGGCTTTCTTAAATATTTCTGTCAGGGACTCCGTCTGGGCTTTCAACGTCTCCTCGTCCACTTCCTCCGTCATGGTGTCCGTCACATCCGCATCAATGCGCTTGAACTGCACCTTCAAGTCACCCTGCTCCAGCTGGCTGATAAAAGGCTGGTCAATGTTGTGGGTAAGCACCAGCGCATTCAGGTTCTGCTCTCGGAATAAATTGATAGACTGGCTCTGTTGCTGCATATCCGTCACGTAGTAGACAATGGCCGGCTCCTCTTCCTGATCCGCCTCGGCTTCTCCCTCAGCGGCAGAATTTTCCTCC
>CATKZA010000223.1 GCA_949841235.1 uncultured Clostridiaceae bacterium | reverse complement strand
TGTTTTACTTATGTGTTTAGAACAGCCTCCACGGCTGATTTCTGGAAAAGTGCTAGAATCTTATGTGCAAGCACAACGATTCTCTCCTTTTTCAGAAATCGCCGTGAATAGTAACATTTGCATGTTACTATTCCCAAATTATGGCAGTTTGCTGATTGCATAGGGAAATTTCATATGTTATACTATCTTATGATTGCAAATCGGAAAGAATGACATCCAATTTAGAAATAGGAGGAAGGCATATGAAGGGGAAAATGAATACCGAGATGGGTGAAATCATTATTGACCGGGACGTGCTTGCCAAGTATGCGGGCATTGCCACCACGGATTGCATCGGAATCGTGGGCATGGCATCTGTCAATGTGAAGGATGGCGTGGCCAGGCTTCTGAAGCAGGAAAATGCCAGCCGGGGAGTCAACGTTTATGTCGCTGACAATAGAATAAAAATAGAGCTTCATGTGATTGTAGCATACGGGGTGAGCATCCGCGCCGTGGCACAGAATGTTTTGGAGAGCGTACGATATAAAGTGCAGGAGTTTACCGGGCTTACGGTGGAAAGCATCAACGTCATAGTGGAGGGCGTGCGCATTGTGGACGAAGAGTAAGGAGCTGTCCGGACAGTTCCCAAGAGAAAGCCTGATGCTGCTATGAGCGGCGAAACCACGAAAAGTAACAGTCTGTTGCGAGGAGGAGCGAAAAGTGAGTATAAATACGATTGATTCTGGCATGATTCAGAAAATGTTTCTGGCGGGGGCGAAGGCGTTAGAGGCGAAGAAAGAGTATATCAACGAGTTGAATGTGTTCCCTGTGCCTGACGGGGATACCGGAACCAATATGACCATGACGATCATGTCGGCGGCAAAGGAAGTGAGCATGTTAAAAAAGCCGGGGATGGATGAACTTGCCAAGGCGATTTCCAGCGGTTCCCTGCGGGGGGCAAGGGGAAATTCCGGCGTGATCATGTCCCAGATTTTCCGGGGATTCGTGAAATCCATCAAGGGAAATGATGCCTTGGACGTGACGGTGCTTGGCAATGCCATAGGGCATGCGTCAGAAACTGCCTACAAGGCGGTGATGAAGCCTAAGGAGGGGACCATCCTGACCGTGGCGAAGGCTGGGGCGGACAGGGCAAAGGAACTTCTGATGGAAGGGGAAATCACCGATCTTGCCAAGTTCTGCGACGAGGTGGCGGAAAGCATGGAGGAGGCGCTTCTGCGCACGCCGGATATGCTGCCGGTGCTAAAGCAGGCGGGGGTGGTGGATTCCGGCGGGGAGGGTCTGATGACTTTCATCCGGGGTGCGCTGGATGCCCTGAATGGCAGGACGGCGGATTTCACCATCAAGGTGGCGGGAAACACCCAGCTGGTTCAGGCCAGCAAGGCGGGAGAGGCGGAAATCAAGTACGGCTACTGCACTGAGTTTATCATCATGCTGGAGCGCAATGAGAATGTGGTGGAGAGCCAGCTAATAGATTATTTGCAAAAAATCGGGGACTGCGTGGTAGTGGTGGCAGACGACGACATTGTAAAAGTCCATGTGCATACCAATGACCCGGGCTTGGCGATTCAGAAGGCGCTCTCCTTCGGCTCCCTCACCAGCATGAAGATTGACAATATGCGGGAGGAGCATCAGGAGAAGCTGATCAAGGATGCGGAGAAGGTTGCCAAGGGCGAGGATGCCGGGGAGGAGATGCCCCACAAGAAAGTGGGATTTATCGCCGTATCTGCCGGGGAGGGCCTATCCGAGATTTTCAAGGATTTGGGCGTGGACTATGTGATCGAGGGGGGCCAGACTATGAATCCCAGCACGGAGGATATGCTGGATGCCATTTCCAAAGTCAATGCGGATAGCATATTCATACTTCCCAATAACGGAAACATTATCCTCGCCGCCAATCAGGCAAAGGATTTGACAGAGGATAAGGAGATTGTGGTCATCGCTTCTAAAAATATTCCCCAGGGAATTACCGCCATGATAAACTTCATGGAAGGGAAGAGCAATGAGGAAAACAAAGAGAACATGGAATCGGAGATGGGGAGCATCAAGTCCGGCCAGGTGACTTACGCTGTGCGGGATACCAATATGGATGGGAAGGAGATCAAGCAGGGGAATTATATGGGCTTGACGGATAAGACCATCCTGTCTGTGGCGGAATCCGCCAGGGAGGCGGCTCGGGAATTGATTCTTGCCCTTCTGGATGAGGATTCGGAACTTCTGTGCCTGTACTATGGTGCGGAGACCACGGAGGAGGAAGCAGAGGCGTTAGCAGATGTGATTCTGGAAGAGCATGACGAGATTGATGTGGAGGTGCAGTATGGCGGGCAGCCCATTTATTCTTATTTTATATCGGTAGAGTAGTGACGGAAGGCAGGGGAGCGTGATGAATTGCGCTCCCCTGCTTTGCGCCTGGCACAGGGAGGGCAGTGATGATGTTTGCCGGCAGGCCGTCTCCCCGGGGAGATGGATCACTGCGCAGGGCGGTGCCCGAGGACAGGAGGATCATGGAAGGAACAGACAGCATACGGACAATCAAGGGCGTGGGGGAGAAGAGTGAGAAGTTATTTGCCAAGATAGGCGTGACCAGTGTGGAGGAACTGATATCCTACTATCCCAGAGAGTACGATATCTTTACGAAGATTCAGCCCATCTCTTCCGTGGGGGAGGGGGAGACGGTGGTGCTGGAGGGGAGTTTTGCTGACAGGCCCCGCATGGCAAATGCCAGGGGATTGAAAATCATTTCTGCAAAGTTCCAGGATGCTTCGGGGAAATTGCAGGTCAGCTGGTTTAACATGCCCTATTTGATGCGATCCCTGAAAATGGGGAAGCGCTATATCCTGCGGGGAAGGATCGTGCAGAAGAATGGCATGCTGCAGATGGCTCAGCCTAAGATGCTGACGGAGCAGGAATATGCCAATCAGCTGGGGAAGCTGCAGCCGGTGTACCCCCTGACGGCGGGGCTGACCAATCATGCCGTGACAAAGGCGGTAGCCCGGGCTTTGGATGAGTATGACTTTGAGACGGATTTTCTGCCGCTGGAGATCAGGAAGAAATATGGCCTCTCCCTGCGAAAGAAGGCGGTGCGGCAACTGCATTTTCCAGATAGCAAGGAGGCATATGGGGAGGCCAGGAGGAGAATTGTCTTTGAGGAGTTCTTCCTGTTCTCTCTGGCGCTGCATTACATGAAGATGCATAAAAAGATCACGCCCTCCCAATATGTTCTCTCTCCGGGGGAGAGGACGGAAAGATTGCTGGAGACCCTTCCCTTTCAGCTGACGGAGGGGCAGCGGGGGGCATGGGAGCAGGTGCGGCAGGATTTGGCATCGGGCATGGTGATGAACCGGCTGATTCAGGGGGATGTGGGTTCAGGAAAGACGGTGATTGCCCTGCTGGCCCTGCTGTGCGCTGCGGAGTCAGGGCATCAGGGGGCCATGATGGTACCCACGGAAGTGCTGGCAGTGCAGCATTATGAGGAGTTTCGGAAATATTTAGAACCCTTGGGCATTCGGGTGGCTCTGCTCACCGGTTCCATGAGTGCCGGGGGGAAGCGGGAGGTAAAGGCAGAGATTGCCCGGGGAGAGGTGGATATTGTTCTGGGAACCCATGCGCTGATCTGGGAGGATGTGGCATTTGAGGATTTGGCGCTGGTGGTTACCGACGAGCAGCATCGGTTCGGGGTGAAGCAGCGGGAGCATTTTTCCGAGAAGGGAAACCATCCCCACATTCTGGTCATGAGCGCCACCCCGATTCCTAGGACTTTGGCGATTATTTTATATGGCGATCTGGATGTGTCGGTGATGGAAGGGCTTCCGGCGGAGCGGCTTCCCATCAAGAATTGTGCCGTGGAGACTTCTTACCGTCCCCAGGCATACCGCTTCATGCAGCGGCAGGTGGGGGAGGGGCATCAGGTCTATATTATCTGTCCCATGGTGGAGGAGAGCGAGAATGCGGAGGCGGAGAATGTGCTGGATTATGCCGCAAGCCTTCGGGAAGTGATGCCTCCTTCTGTGCGTATCACCCA
>CATKZA010000222.1 GCA_949841235.1 uncultured Clostridiaceae bacterium | reverse complement strand
AGCCAAGTGGCAATGACAAGCCGGGCAACAATGATGGCAATGGAAATAATTCCACCAATAATGATGGGTCAGGCAGTTCCGGCAATACAGATGGCAATGCGCAAAAAATCCCCGCAAAGGGAAAGACCGTCACGGTGAGCGGAGTAAAGTATAAAATCACCAAATCCGCTGCCAAAAATGGCACGGTGTCCGTATCCGGCATAAAGAATAAGAAAGCGAAGAAAGTGACAATCGCCGCTTCTGTCAAGATTAGCGGATACACTTTCAAAGTAACTTCCATCGCCTCAAAGGCATTTAGCGGATGCAAAAAACTAAAGAGCATCAAAATAAAGAGCGCTAACATTAAATCCGTTGGAAAAAAGGCATTCTACAAGGTACCCAAGTCAGCAAAGGCTTCCGTGCCAAAGAAAAAGAAAGCCTCCTATAAAAAGTTATTGAAAAAAGGCGGCTTCAAGGGAAAAGTAAAATAAGAAAAGCCTTGTGGTTTCGCCAAATATCAATGGTACAAGACACTAGCGCACTTTCAAGTACAACGTATGTCAATACTTGGATATATTCACATGCCAAAACCACCCGGGCTTCAACATGCTGCTGCCCGGGTGGTTTTCGGCATCACTTCTTCTTGGCACTCTTCGGCCCCTGAATCACCACATTCTTTGATGCATCCTTTTGAATGCACTTCTTTGAATAACTGCATTTTTTAGATAATATCTTCACGCGCTTTAATTTCTTGCAATTCTTAAACGCCTGTCTGTCAATGTATCTGACGTTTTTGCCGATGGTGACCTTTTTCAGCCTCTTCATTCCCTTGAAGGCATGCTTGCCTATCCCCACCACCTTGTAGGATGCTTTATTCAATCTAACTGTAGCCGGAATAGTCACGCTCCTCCTGAGTTTACCATTCACGCCACTTACTTTGACCTCTCGGATCCTGCCAGTTTTTTTGGTGATCGTATATCTGATATTTTTCACATTCCAGGTACTTCCCACCTTCGTAATTCCTGCCCCCAGTGTCGGAACTATAACCCCCTCTCGAAATTCCACGCAATCCGCATCGCTAATTTCCCTCTTAAACCAATCCACATAGGATAAATCCGGCAGCGTGACTTGCACCACATTTCGAAATACATTCACGCCCACGGCAAAACTTTTCAAGGTATTGATCATATCTGAACCTCGCACCGCATCAGCGATTTCGTCGCGAAGTTTTTCGAGTTCGGCAAGAGTGTATTTCCCCTTCTGAAACCTTACCTCTTGGGATGGCGTTCCTCTCTGTACCGTTTCCCTGATCTCCTCGGAATCCGTTGTCAATACCACCACCAACACGTCCTCATCGCCGTCATGCGCACCGGGACCAATATACATTCCTGCAAACACCGCTTTCACGGCCGGATTGTCGGACAGCACAAGATTCATCTCCCCAACGGCCTGATTGGCCCGCCTCTGAAGCGCATCCTCCCGATGCCATTTTTCCATCTGCTCCTTCGTTGGCACCTTAGATTCCGCATCAGCACCAGCTCTCGCCCTCTCAGCCGCACCCACGATACCTTTCGCCTGCGAAATGCTACTCCCCGCAATAGAAACGCACAATGCCAGGCAAAAAGCCCTTTTCAAGTTTTCATGATTCATATATACCCCCTCCCCTCTCAATACTTCCTCGTCTTGCTAAATCGGTTAGCCGGCACCCCTCTCTGCCCCTCTCCCTCATATGTGAGCAACCGAACACGCACCCTGTACTTCCCCTTTTTCTTGCTCTTCTTATACTTCTTTGAAAACCGGTAACTATAGGAAACTGACAGGTTGGCGCAATTCTTCTCCACCTTCCATTTTCTCAGTTCCTTCCACTTCCTGCGACCAGAGGAATACCTTTCCAGAGAAACTGTTCCCGAAATTCTCTTGACTTCCGATTTGCTCCTGACTATGGCTGATACCTTAACCCTACCCCGCTTGTTAATGGATAAATCAGCCCGCACCCTAGGAAGCAGTGCCATGGTTGGCACCATCAAAGGCTCCGTTGGAGGTTCCATCATCTGCTCCTCCGCCCTCACGCTGGAAGAAATCAATATGCCGACAGCCATTCCAAGTGCCAGCAGTTTTTTCCCCATATGCCTCATATCACTCTCCATTTCCGCAATAGCTACTCATACATGCTCTCTATCATGCGGTTGATCTCTTCATCGGAAACTGCCCCCTCGTCATGCTCCAGCTGATAATTGTACTTCCCATCACACCATGTCAGCCCCACCACGCCATCTCTCGTAACCTCTCGATTGACACTGATTCCCATGACCTCAAACCATCGGCTATCCTTCACATCCGCAACATAATCCTCCTCCATGCCATCCTCTAAAAGCGTCCTGATATACCGAATGCTCTCCACCCCATCCCGATACCACATGATATCCAAATACCCCTCTCCCCTATCCTCCCTGTCCGTCTCAACAAAGCCTTCAGGAATATCTGCCGGCTCCGCCCTCTTCGCCACGATACTCTCCTCCTCAGAAACCTCCCCCTTCTTATAATAGGTAACTCTTTTTCCAACGCCACCTGACAAATGTTTCATGGCACTGTCCCACACGTTGAATCCTAAATATCTTCCGCTTGCCACATTTCCTATAAATAGTATCAGAACCGCCAAGGCAGCCACTGCCCCCCTCCGCACCGCAAGTCCCATTCCCACATCTGACCCAAAATGCCTCCGGCTCCACAGTAGGCGATCCATCCTTTTCCGATACCTTTTGGAAAAGGCATGCGCCGTTATCGGAATGCACTCCTCCAACTGCTCCATGCAGACAGCCTCATACAGCATTAATTCCTGTCTAATCCTCTCTGCAATCTCTCCATCCGGGTTCCATTCCCCTTCAGCAACCTTCAATCTCTCATCCCCCCATTCCAACAACCCGCCAATCAGTCTGGCATGAGATGTTCTCTTAGAATTTCCACACCCTTTTTCAATCTCCGAGACACCGTCGCCTCTGATTTTTGCAGCAGATTTCCAATCTCGGCCAGCGTATATCCATGCACATAGTAGAGGAGCAAAACTTCCGCATAGCGTTTATTCAGAGAGTGAATGCATTGAGATAGTTCCAGATTTTCCAAATCCTGATCTCTCATGAAATAGTAAGGCGAGTCTTCTGCCAGATAAACTTCCGCTTTCCTTCGCCTCTTATGCTTCTTATACTCATTCAGCGCAGTTCGCTCCGCCACTGTAATCAGGAATCCCTTCGTCCGGCTTTCATCCTCCTCATCAATCTGATCCAGATGCCGCAAGATTCTTTCCCATGCGGAGTAAGTAGCATCCTCCGCATTCTGCACATGGTTCAGGATGCGATATGTCACTGCAAAAAGCAGATTCTGATACTTCATCACCAGCCGCTCTGCCTTATCCTGATCCTCTTCCGGCAGCATCGACAATAATACGCCCAACATCCAGTTTATTTCCTCCTCTATACACTATAACAACGAAGCATGGGATTTCTTGCATTTTTATTTTACTAGAAAAGTAAAGCCAAGTGAACGAGCATATCACATACTTGCATGTGTATATGCAAACATATGCATATGTTGGACACTTGGCGCACCACCAAAATGATGCAATAACATGAATAAGCAATCATGCTTATTCATGTTCCCGATAGGGCGGATTGCGAATGCAGGTGGGGATTGCAAGAGTGCATAGCACGAAGCAATCGACTTTTATATATGGTGGTGTCACTGAAAGTAGCATGTTAGTTTTATATAAGATTTATTAGAAAATAAAAAAAGTCCTCTTTAGAGCGACGAATCGCTCCAAAGAGGAGAGGGGTTTGAGGGGTATATCTTGTTACTGTTTAAGTAACTTGATAACACAATCATAGTAGCACACATTATTAAAAAATACAAGCCCTTTTTTAAAAAAATTTTAAATTTTTTTTAATTTTTTGCGAAGCACAGTTAAAAGTCCATTATTCCATAGGATGCGCTAATCTTTTCCCCCTCCTCTGCCGATATTTTTAATAGACACAAAGTCAAATACCCCG
>CATKZA010000221.1 GCA_949841235.1 uncultured Clostridiaceae bacterium | reverse complement strand
CATTTTCTTTCCTCGCGGCATCTGCTGCACGCCCCCCGGTTGAACACCACTTCCCTGCATGGAACCATTCTGGGCAGCCGAATCAGATGCCTCCTGCGCTGAAGTCTGACCATTCACCGGCGACTCCTGTAATTGCTTTTCTTCTGACATTTTCTCCTCCATTCCCTACGCACGCATGCCATATGGATCGTGCATGGATTAAATAAACAAAAATATACAAAATATAGTATACTATAAAACGACAGAAAGTCAAACTCCCAAAATATCGGTGTGAAAAGAAGAATTTTGTGTTAAAATAAAAGCAAGCAACATACAGGCTCCTCACAGGCCATGGAGCCGACATAATGAATCAACATCCGCAATGACAGGAGAAGTGCATACAATGAATGAAGCCAAGGAATTATCACTAGAAATACAGGGACTTCAAAAAAGTTTCCGAAGGGGCAGAAAGCAGGTGCTGCGGGAGATCTCCCTCCAAGCCCGGGGCGGCCAGTGCATCGGCATCCTGGGAGCCAACGGATGCGGAAAATCCACCCTGCTGTCCATTCTCGCCGGCATCCAGCGGCCGGACAGGGGAAACGTCCTCTTAAACGACAGGAACCTTCTGGAAAAGAAAATACAGCGAAACCTTTCCTCTCTCGTGGGCTATGTCCCCCAGGAACCGCCCCTGATGACAGAACTCTCCGCCTATGACAACTTGAGGCTGTGGTACTGCCAGAGTCCCCTCTCCCTGGAAAGGGAATTGAAGGAAGGATTCCTGGCCACTCTGGGCATCCCGGACTTTCTGAAAGTCCCGGTGCGGCACATGTCCGGGGGAATGAAGAAGCGGCTAAGCATTGGATGCAGCATTGCCATGTCCCCCCGGGTACTCCTTCTGGACGAGCCGGGGGCCGCTCTGGATTTGCAGTGCAAGGAATATATCGAAACCTATCTGCGGGAATTTCGCTCCCAGGGAAACCTCATTCTCATCGCCACCCACGAGGAGCGGGAAATTGCCCTGTGCGACCAACTTTTCCTGCTAAAAGGAGGCATATTGTCGCCTATATCATATGGGGGAGATATTCATCAGATAGCGGAGGCACTTTAAAAAGGTGCAGAAATGAGGATTGCTATGAAAAGGATACTTGTTTATTTTCAAATGGAAATAAAGCGGATGCTTCGCTCCCTCCCCGGCATTATTCTGGGAAGCCTGCTGTTCATCCTCCTATTGGCCGGAACCTTCTGGCTATGCCATAAGAGCACGCAGAATCCCGCCCAGAAAAAAAATATCTCCGTGGGCATTGTGGCCAGGGAGGGAGAACCCTTCATAGACTGGATGATTGATGCGGTCAGCCAGATGAAAAGCACGAAATACGTCTGCCAGTTCCAGCGATTGACGGAAAAGGAAGCGCAGAAGCAGATGATGCAGGGAAACATCAATATCATTTTCCTGATTCCCCGGGACTATGTCAACTCCATCATCCAGGGAGAGAATAAGCATGTAACCATTCGATTCTCCCAGGGACAGACCACCATCGTCAGCTTCCTCCTCCGGGAGCTGTGTACTGCTGCCTCCTCCTTTATCCTGAATTCTGAGGCGGGAATCTATGCCATGCAGGATTATTACAGAGAGCACCGCCTCCCCGATGCCTCCAAGGATGAATTGACCCTAAATATCGCTTACATCAGGGAAATCGCCAAACTGGAAGACGGGGTGAAATTAGAGGAGGTGAACATTCCTGCCTCCTACCCCCAGACCTCCCGATTTCTGGTGTCAGGCATCGTACTGTTCTTCTTCCTGTGGGGAATCGCCTATGGCAACCTCCTCACATCCCAGAACCATGCCTTCCAGCAGAAACTTCGACTGTTCTCCCTGGGGTATCCCTTGCAGGTCATCTTGCGAAACCTGGCCTTCCTGCTGGTGAATGTGATCAGTTTCGCCTTTCTTCTCATGACGACCTATCTCCTGTGCCGCTGGCGAAACATCCCCCTCCCCAATCCATTCCCGTCTCAGCCGGAATATCTATGGCTCCTCGGCGCATCCCTGCTCCCCATCCTATGGATGGCCGCCTCTTTTATCCAGTGGGTCTACGAGGCAGCCGAGGACAGATTCGGCGGGGCAGTCTTCCTCTTCCTTAGCACCCTGCTGCTGGCACTCATATCAGGATGCTTTTATCCTCTGGAATATCTGCCCCTGTCCATCCAAAGGCTGGCCAATGTATTGCCGCTCTACCATAGCATGGAATACGGCCTTTCCTGCCTCTATGGAACGCCTTCCCCCCTCCACCTCATCTGGATATTGGGAACCGGAGGCGCATTTGTGGGCATCACCATCCTCTGGCGCAGTTTCAGGATGCGCTTCGGCACATCATTGCGGTGAGAACTTCTGCCAAAAGGAAACAATTATATTAATGGAAATTCAATGAAACGAGGTATCTGCCAAATGAAAGAAACGATGACATGGCTATCTCTGTGGTGCAAGCGACTGATCAAAAAGCCACTGCTGATCTTTACCATCCTGCTGATGCCCCTCTCTACGCTTTTCCTGCGGCAATGCAGCACAAAGCAGGATGCCATGCTGCGGGTGGCACTATGCCTGGACGCCTCCCCCGCCCGGAAGTCCGCCACTCCCGCCGGCGAAGAACTTCTGAAACATATGACGTCCCTCTCCGATGCCTCCATATCCTTTTATTTATGCAAAGACAAGGACCAACTGGTAAGGGACGTAAAAAGCAGAAAGGCGAACTGCGGATATCTCATCCCTGCCAACCTGGAGGAAAAGATTCCCGCCTACGTGCAGAATAGAACGCCCTTCCTCACCGTTATTCGCGAAAAAGAGGATGCCACCACCCGAATTGTGGACGAAATTGTACTGAGCAAGAACTATGGCGCGATTGCCTACTATATCTTGGAGGATTTCCTGAAAAATAATACTGACACATCCCCGGACAGCAAAAAACTTATGGATGCCTTCCAGTCCCACGCCAGCAACGAACTCCTTTTCCAATTCCAATATCTCAACGGCGAGGAGAATGCCATCCTACAGAAAAAGAGCATCGGCATCCTAATGCTGCCCATGCGGGGCGTGGTTGCGGCAATCCTGCTACTGGCATGCATGGCAGGAGAACTTCTGTGCTTTCAAGATCAAATAGAGGGGCGATATCACCAGATGAACGCCAGGCAAAAAAGGCTGGCCGCCCTGTACACCCTTCTGATTCCCGGCATTGCAGCAGGCATCTCCGCACTAGCCAGCATTAAAATAGCGGGAATTTCCGGCAGCTTTTTCCATGAAATTCCCGCTATGGCGTGCTATGTATTCGCCTGTCTGGCATTGGCCTCCCTCTTGGGAAAGCTGCTGCCCAGCCAAGGCATTTATCTGGCATCCATGCCCATCATGCTTCTGCTGTCCCTGATGCTTTCCCCGGTGTTTATCGACTTGGGAAGCCTTCTTCCTGCCGTGCGGAAAATGGGCGAGCTGCTCCCCACGACATGGTACCTTAAAAACAGCCAAAGTTCCCAGAATCTCCTATATCTACTGGCCTATGGAGGCATCTGCCTCCTGCTGGGCCATCTCGCAAAAATAGCCAGAAGAATTTAGCAGATCAAGCATCCATCATTGTGTCATAACCTTTTTTAGCAAGCTTGCTCGATCCGCTTATCATGATATCGGATTTCCACCAGGCGAAGCCCCTTTGCAGGGGCCGTCGGCCCCGCCTGGCTCCGATCTGCGGCAGCGATTATCTGCCCCATCCTCTCCGGCGGAATCTTCCCCTTCCCCACCTCAACAAGCGTTCCGGCAATAATCCGCACCATATTATACAGAAAGCCATTCCCCTCTATGCGAATGCGTACAATCTCCCCCACTCTCTCCACCTGCAAATCATAGATTGTCCGCACCGTAGTCTGCACCTGCGCCCCGGCAGAGCAAAACCCCGCAAAATCATGTTCCCCCACAAATGCGCTGCCCGCCCGCCCCATCTTCTCCACATCCAGCCCGCCATAGTAGAACATGGCAGTATTCCGATATTCCGGCAAGGGGAACTGGCGGTT
>CATKZA010000220.1 GCA_949841235.1 uncultured Clostridiaceae bacterium | reverse complement strand
GTCACCACGCCAATCACTTCATGCTCGCTCTCAATCAATGCCTGTAGCGTGGGAACGGCAAAATCCGGTGTCCCCATAAACAATACTCTCATGATCCGCCTCCTAATCTATCTCTGCCGCCTGGGTGGTATCCAGCAAATCCCCTTCCACCTTGGACACGTACATCTCTCCCTCCAGATGGTCGACCTCATGCTGCAAGGCTCTGGCAAGCAAGCCCTCCCCCTCCACGATAATCTCCTGCATATCCTCATTCAGCGCCTTCACCTTGGCATAATTCGCCCTAGTCACGATGCCCGCCTTTCCCGGCAGGCTCAGGCAGCCCTCCTGCCCTGTCTGCTCCCCGGACAGTTCCAGAATCTCCGGGTTAATCAGCACAATGGGGGAATTCGCCTCCTCGGTCACGTCAATCACCACGATCCTGCGCAGTACGCCCACCTGAGGCGCCGCCAGTCCCACGCCCTGAGCCTCATACATCGTATCCAGCATATCGTCAATCAATTCCCGATATCTGGGCTTCATATCCTTTACTTCCCGACACTTCTTCTCTAAAATCTCATCTCCATATGTTCTAATCGTCCTCAATGCCATAATGCACTCGCACCTTTCTCTCTAAAATTTATTTTGCTGCCTGCTATTCTAGGAACTGCCATTCATCCCCATTTCGCCTCCCAGAGGATAAACTTCAAGCAGTCCCTGCTATTGGTCAGTCGAAAGAAAATGTCATCGCACAATCCTTCCAGCCCTCCCGGCCCCGGACAAACTTCTCTCCCCGGGCGGCAATGTCCCGCAGCATCTGCGCATCCCCCGACTTAATATAGATCACCTTCCGGTAACTATTCTTCAACTTCGCAATCCCTGCGTCCGCCGGACCCAGTATCACTGCGCCCCGGGCATCCCCAAGTTCGCCGGAAAATGCCTCTGCCAATGCCTCTGCCCGCTCTTTGCTCTCAGAGGACACCAACACCTCTAGTATATGGGAAACCGGCGGATATTGCAACATCTGTCTCATCTTCAACTCCTGACGGTAAAAGCCAATATAATCTTCCTCTGCTGCCGCAGTGATGCTGTAGTGTTCCGGCTGATAGGTCTGAAACACCACCTGTCCCGGCCTCTCTCCCCTGCCGGCCCTGCCCGCCGCCTGGGTCAAGAGCTGAAAGGTCTTTTCCGCTCCCCGGTAATCCCCGGCATAGAGGGACAGATCCGCCGCCAATACCCCCACCAGCGTCACCCTGGGGAAATCATGCCCCTTGACAATCATCTGCGTTCCCACCAGCACATCCGCCTCCCCCCTAGAAAATGCCCCCAGAATTCGGCCATGCCCCTCCTTCCCACCGGTAGTGTCCGCATCCATGCGAAGCACCCTGGCGGCGGGAAACCTCTTTTTTACCAGTTCCTCCACCTGCTGGGTGCCCAGCCCGAAGGTGCCAATATACCTGGAACCGCAGGCGGGGCATATCTCAGGCATCCCCCTCTCCCTACCGCAATAATGGCATTTCAGCACGCTCACCTTCCCCCGGTACTCATGGGGCTTCATCGCCACGGAGCATTGGTCGCACTGAATGACCTCCCCGCACGTCCTGCAAGAAACAAACCCCGCATAGCCTCGGCGGTTGATAAAGAGCATCATCTGCTCCCTCTTGTCCAGCCGCTCCTCCATCTTCTCCTGCAATTCCCTGCTGAAGATTGAATAATTCTTAGCTACAAACTCCTGACGCAAATCCACGATGGAAACCTCCGGCAGCCTGGCATTCCCCGCACGCTGCGCCATGGCATAGAGTTTGTACTCCCCGGCACTTGCCCGGTAATAGACCTCCAGAGAGGGGGTGGCAGAGCCAAAGACCACGCTGGCACCCAGCATCTTTCCCCGCTGAACCGCCACCTCCCTGGCGTGGTACCGGGGCATGGAATCACTCTGATAGCCGGATTCATGCTCCTCGTCCATCACGATCAGCCCCAAGTTCTGAAAGGGGGTAAACAACGCCGACCGAGGTCCGATCATAATCTGAATCTCACCCTCCTTGGCCCTCTGGAACTGGTCGTACCGCTCCCCCGCCGACAGCCGGGAATGCATGATGGAAACCCTGTCCCCAAACCTCTCATAAAAGCGATTGACCGTCTGGAAGGTCAGGGCAATTTCCGGAATCAGCACAATCACTTGTCTTCCCAGCGCCAGCACCCCCTCAATCATCCCCATATACACTTCCGTCTTGCCACTGCCCGTCACCCCGTGAATCAGATATTGCCCTCGGATTCCCCGGGCATACTCTCCAGCAAAATCCTCCACGATCTCTTTCTGGCGGGAATTCAGCTCCACCCGATTCCCAAATCCACGATGCGTTCCAATCCGCCCCTGATCCGCCGGATTGCCACCTTCCGTCCCATGGTTTGCCGCCTTCCATCCCCCATCATCCTGACACTGGGAACTTTCTGCCATTTTCAGCGTCTCCAGAGGATTCCTGTAGGAGCGCACTGAGGACAGGCGCACCACGCCCTGTGCCTCCAAGCCCTTCAGCACGCTGGCAGAAACCTTCCATTTCTTCGCCAGTTCCCCGCAGGAAAGCCCGGCTTCTAAGGCATCCCCCTGCAAAAACGCATCACAGAACCGAGCCTTCGCCACGTAATGCTTCTGCAAATACCCCCGGCGCAGCGCCTCCAGCTCTCCTCTGGAAACCAGCGTATGCGCAGTCTTCTCCACCTTCTCCCGCACCTCTCTGCGCACGGGCATCACCGCCTTGATGGCATCGTTCATGGTAGACCCATACTGCTCTTTCATCCAATAAGCAAGGGAAAGCAGGTGCGATTCTGCAATCACGCCCTGCTTCTCTATGGATACTATGCTCTTTGTCTTCTCCAAATCAAACTTCGGCTGATCCGATAGCCCGATAATAAACCCCTTCATCCTGCGGTTTCCCTTCCCAAAGGGAATCACCACCTGCGCCCCCACTGCCGCCTCGTCCTCCCACTCTTCCGGTATCCTGTACTGAAAACTGCGGTCCAGGCTCTTCACGGATATATCCACAATCACATCTGCAAAAACCATATGCCTCTCTTTCGTTTCATCTAATTGTTACTATTCACAGCCGTTCGTATCATTTAATTTCATTTCAAGAAATTTCCATCCTTCACCACGTCTGCCACCAGTTCCCGCTCATCCATATGGAACTTCTTTCCATTGATTTCCTGATAATCCTCATGCCCCTTTCCTGCCAGGACAATCACATCCCCCTCTCTGGCATTCTCAATGGCATAGCGAATGGCATCCCCCCTGTCGGTGATGGTGACATATTCTCCATCTGCCCGCTCCACCCCCGTCACGATATCTGCAATGATATCCTCCGGCTTCTCCGTCCTGGGATTATCCGAGGTAACGATGGTCAGATCCGCCAGCCGGGAGGAGACTTCCCCCATCTCAAAGCGACGATCCCTGGAGCGGTCTCCGCCACAGCCAAAGAGGCACACCAGCCTCTTCGGCCTGTATTCCTTCAGCGTAGCCAGAAGACTGTTCAGGCTCATGGCATTATGGGCATAGTCAATCATCAGCGTAAACTTGGAGGAAATGGGAAGGATCTCCACCCTGCCCTTGACGCGAATCTGCGCCAGAGAGGACAAGATGGTCTCCTCCTTCACGCCGAAATGCCGACAGATTGCAATGGCGGTCATGGAATTGTACACGCTGAAAGTCCCCGGAATATCGATTTCCACATCCAAATCCACCTTCCCGGACATATGGTAGGCAACCCCCAGAGATCCCCCCTTATCCGTCAGATGCACATCATCCGCCCGCAAATCCACGCCCTCAGAAAATCCATAAGTCTCCACCTGGCAGGTATGCCCCGCAAGCATCTCCTGCAAATGGCTGTCGTCCCCATTGAAGATTCCCTGCCGGCACTGTCTGAACAGCAGGCTCTTGCAGTGAATGTAATCCGCCAGATCCTTATGCTCATTGGGGCCGATATGATCCGGCTCCAGATTGGTAAAGATGCCATAATCAAAGACAAATCCACCCACCCGGTGGAGCATCAGCCCCTG
>CATKZA010000219.1 GCA_949841235.1 uncultured Clostridiaceae bacterium | reverse complement strand
GGGATAGACAGCAAAACAATATACAATATAAAAAGAAATGAGAACATAACCTTACTGACATTGGAAAAACTTTGTATTGCGCTAGATTGCACACCTGAGGAAATTATTTCTTTTCATTCGTAGAAAATAACAAGATATGAAATTAAAAAAATACATTTAGGCAGTGTTTTTTAGTTTATTCCTCTGAAAAATGGGGGAGTTAAAATTTCATTGCTCTTGACAAAATTGAATAGATGTGTTAATTTGAAAAGCGAGTAATTATATAATAATGAGTTAATAATTGTAAATAATGGATTGATTACAAATAATGAATTAAAACTTACAAATTAAAACTTTAATGCGGGGAGACGATTTTGTCTCTCCCTTTTTTAAGGTAATGAAATATTATGCGAATTTGCCTGCATCATCTAACGCTTGGAGGTGAAAATGTGAAGATAGCGGGAGCATTCATCCTAGCGGCATTTTATGGCGGTATTTACCTTGTTAGCCATAATGATGCTACATATTCAAGTGTTGCGGGAGGAAACGTATTTGGAGAGGACGTTCGGGGAGCAATATGCGGCATATAAGAAAAGGGTGTGCAGATACTTTGGAAGGAAGAAAGGGGATGTGATAGCATGATAGGATTTATCATATGGTGTATGGTTGGCTGTCTGTTTGTCCTGCTGGGCATTGTGGCATTCTATTCCAAAAAGCCGGTTGGGTTTTGGAATGTATGCAATATGGCACAGGTTACGGATGTTAAGAAATATAATCGGGCCGTGGGTAAATTGTGGTGTATTGCCGGAGTTTGCTTCGCCGGTTTGGGAGTGCCACTCTTGGCAGAGCAGAACTCGCTGATTATTCTCGTGTCGGTGGCCGGAAGTCTTGTCTGGACGATTGCGGTGATGGCAATTTATGAACTGGGGATTATGAGAAAATACCGAAGGCAGGAGTTGTACAGGCATTTTAAAATGCGCATAGAGCATATTGCCATGCATGTGAATGATTTGGAAGGGGCGAGGGATTTTTTTGTCAAGTATTTTGATGCGTCTGCCAATGATGGCTATGTGAATCATGCCACGGGCTTTCAATCATATTTTTTGCACTTTGAAGATGGTGCCAGATTGGAGATTATGAACAAGCCGCATATGAGCGATGCTGATAAAGCGTTAGTCCGCACGGGCTACAGCCATATTGCATTCAGCGTAGGGAGCAGGGAAAGGGTGGATGCGCTTACGGATCGATTGGTAAGCGATGGGTATCAGGTGCTGAGCGGCCCCAGAACCACGGGTGATGGATATTATGAAAGCTGCATTGTGGGGATAGAGGGGAATCAGATAGAGATTACGATTTGACCATGAATAGTAACCAATTATGAATTTAGGAAACAAATTTTTTCTTGACAAATGGCTCTGGAGAGAGTATGATGATTTCCAATGACAATTTCATATGAAACCGATGATGCGGAGATAACGGTAAAAGATGCGCTTACAGAGAGCGGGGGATGCTGAGAACCCTGCAGAGATGCAGTTTATCAAATGGACCGCTGAGGGCATGGTCAAAGGATTTCGATCCGAGTATTCCATGACGTAGGGCATACGTTAGTTGCCGGAAATATGATAGTATTTCGCTGAGAGTGTGGGGAACCATAAAACAAGGTGGCACCGCGGATAATTTGTTGATTAACCGTCCTTGATGATGCAATGGTATTGCGTCGTCAAGGACTTTTTTGATTTATAAGAACCTTTTCATTTCCTATAAATCAAAAGGTTCTCCCCCTCTCAGCAACATGAAATGGAGGAATGTCTATGATTACATTGCAGCAGGCCAAAGAGTTGGCAAGGGATTACAAAGTCGTACCGGTCAGCAGGGAAATCATGGCGGATATCAAGACGCCCATGGAAGTGCTGAGGATTCTGAAAGGAGTTAGCAGCCACTGCTACATGCTGGAGAGCGTGGAAAATCAGGAAAAGTGGGGCAGATATACTTTTCTGGGGTATGATCCTAAGATGGAAATTACTTGTACCGATGGAAGGATGACCATCAGGAATGGAAAAGAGGAAGTGAGGCAGACAGACCATCCCGGTGACGTGATCAAAGGGATTTTGCAGGAGTATCGGAGTCCGAAAGTGGAGGGTCTGCCTACTTTTACAGGAGGCTTGGTGGGATTTTTTTCCTACGACTATCTGAAATATAGCGAGCCGAAGCTGAATCTTGATGCGGAGGATACGGAGGGGTTTCGGGATGTGGATCTGATGCTTTTTGACAAGGTAATTGCCTTTGATAATTTTCATCAGAAGATATTTGTGATTGCTAATGCCAGAACGGATCATCTGGAAGAGGAGTATTGCAGATGCGTGGCGGAGATTGATGGAATGATTGAGCTGATTCGCCGGGGGAAGGCGGCAGAAGTGATGCCCGGCAGGCTGACATCGAACTTTCGCCCGCTTTTCTCCGAGGAAGAATATTGCGGGATGGTGGAACGGGCGAAGAAATATATTTGCGAGGGAGATATCTTCCAAGTGGTGCTTTCCAATCGGCTGGAGGCGGATTATCAAGGCAGTCTGTTGAACGCTTACCGATATTTGCGCACGATCAACCCCTCTCCTTATATGTTTTATTTTAGCAGCGATGATATGGAGGTGGCAGGCGCATCCCCGGAAACCTTGGTGAAATTGGAAAATGATGTCCTCCATACATTCCCATTGGCGGGAACCAGGCCCAGGGGCATCACGAAGGAGGAGGATCTCCGGCTGGAGGAGGAACTTCTGGCAGATGAGAAAGAATGCTCCGAACATAATATGCTGGTGGATTTGGGGAGGAATGACTTGGGAAAGATTAGCCGTTTTGGTTCGGTGGAAGTGGAAAATTATATGGAGATTCTCCGATATTCCCACGTTATGCATATAGGTTCCACGGTGCGGGGGAGGATTCGGGAAGATAAGGAAGGACTGGATGCAGTGGATGCGGTGCTTCCTGCGGGAACGCTATCCGGCGCGCCGAAAATCCGTGCCATGGAGATTATCAATGAATTGGAAAATAACAAGCGGGGCATTTACGGTGGAGCCATAGGCTACGTGGATTTTACCGGGAATCTGGATACCTGCATTGCCATCAGGACTGCATATAAGAAGAATGGAAAGGTCTTTGTGCGGTCAGGGGCGGGCATTGTGGCGGACAGCGTTCCGGAAAATGAATACAGGGAATGCCTGAATAAGGCACAGGCGGTCATGGATGCGGTGGCGGCAGGTCAGGAGGTGATGTAGATGGTACTTCTGATAGATAATTATGACAGTTTTTCTTACAATCTTTATCAGCTGGCTGGGAGCATTAGGCCGGACATCCAAGTGATACGCAATGACCAGTGCGGCCCGGAGGAGATTGAGGCGATGCGTCCCAGCCATATCATCATTTCTCCGGGACCGGGGAAACCATCCCGGGCGGGAAGATGCGAAGAAATTATCAGATATTTTCAGGGAAAGATTCCCATTCTGGGTGTATGCCTGGGGCATCAGGCAATCTGCGAGGTATATGGAGCCACCATCTCTTATGCCAAGGAACTGATGCATGGGAAAATGTCCGTGGTGACGCTGAAAAGGGACTGCAAACTATTTCGGGGCGTGGAAGGGACTGCCAGGGTGGCCAGGTATCATTCGCTGACGGCGGTGAGGGATACGATGCCAGATTGCCTGGAAGTGATTGCGGCCACGGAAGACGGGGAAGTGATGGGGGTGCGGCATAGGGATTATGAGGTGTTTGGGCTGCAATTCCATCCTGAGTCTATTCTCACGCCGCAGGGCAGCGTGATGTTGGAGAATTTTCTGACGCAGTAGCTTTTTATTCGTTGTACCAGGATCAAGAATACCTTGACCTCGGCATCGGTTTAGTTTAGATAGAAAGGTGGGCAATATTATGATTAAAGAAGGAATTGGTTTATTAAATCAGGGAAATGACTTGTCAAGTGACATGATGGAGCGGATTATGGATGAAATCATGACCGGGGAGGCCACAGATGCTCAGAAGGGGGCATTCCTCACGGCTCTGGCTA
>CATKZA010000218.1 GCA_949841235.1 uncultured Clostridiaceae bacterium | reverse complement strand
CGCTCGGATGATGTAAGCAAGCTTACACATCCTCACTTTGCCTTCGCGGGACTAACACCATGCATTCATTGCATTTTTCAAGGCAAATGAATGACAGCATAGATTTAGATGAAATAGATTGATGGAGGGATGGCCATGTCAGTAATTACCGCAGGAAATAGCAGTTATCAGGGTTTTTTACGCAAATTTTATTCTTCAAACAGGGCTGCAAGCCGGGCTTCCACCCGGGGCACCATAGGAAATGCAGAACTTTTGTCTGCGGATTCCAAGGCCCTGAAAAAGATCAGCAAGAATCTCCAAGAGCTGACATATGATAAGGACAGCGGGGAGGAAATATACCAGAATATCAAGGCGTTTGTGGAAACCTACAATAACCTCTTGGATAATTCCAGCAAGATTGTAGACGGTCCGCTGGAGCGGAACATGAAGAAGCTCAAGAACTTCATTAAGGATAACGAGGAAGTTTTCGAGGAAATCGGCATCAAAGTGTCCTCTTCCCGCAAACTTACGCTGGAAAAAGAAGACTTGCTGAAATGCACCCCTAAGAAGATTGGAAAGGTATTCTCAGATAGCAACGACATCTCTTCCAACCTCGTCTTGCTTACCACGAAATTGGAACGCATGGCTAAGCCTCTGATGCAGACGGAATCCCGCATTCGGAATCAGCGGGAGCAGGAGAACGCATTGGAAAATCTTCCTGTCACTACTTCCACCATGAGTTCCACCAAGATTGACTTTATGGCATAAAAAAAGGGAACGCCAGCGCGTTCCCTTGCAAGAATGCCTTCGGCATTCTTGATTGACATTGCGTTACGTTATGAGCAATTTTTATACTGTTAAAAAGGTGCGAAGTCTTTCCAGGCTCGCAACCACCTCGCCAGGAAAGGCTACAGTCGCAAAGGTGCTAAAGCACCTTAGAAGAACGCAAAACCAGCGTTCTTCACTTTGCAAAATCTGAGCAATTTTCTATACTGTTAAATAAAAGGGAACGCAAAATATCCTTCGGATATTAGCGCGTTCCCTTTTTTTATTCTATTGGCGGATATCAATATATTTATCCAATTCCTGAGCGGAACCCCAGGGCAATTTCAGATACATTTGATCGATCTGATCCTCATCTGCCAAAAAGCCGATATGATAAATCCCCGCTTCCTGATCCTCTAGCAAAATATTTCCTGGAAAGTAACTGCTCTCCTTGGCTCTCTCCTTAAAATAAATCATTTCATATCCCTCATTTGTGTACACATCGCCGTACAAGGCTTCCAGAACTTTATCTGGGCGGGAAAAATATAAGTTATTGTCATATGCAAATTCATAACGCTGATCGCCCTTCAAAAAGGCAATGCTTTGCATCATTTCTTGCCGCTTGGGATTTCCGCTGACATTTTTCATTCGCAGAGTCACTTCCACAAACTTCAACTGCACATCCTTCGTCTCCTTTACCTTTTCATAAGGCTTGTTCTTTCCATCTCCTTTCTCTACAGTCTCCCTCTTGTAAGTAATCAACTTATGATTCTGGTCTACGCATTTCAACAGTTTCTTCTTATTGCAAAAGCACCTGCCATCCGTTTTCATCAAATGCTCTACGGAATCCGTTACATTTACGTCTAGCACTTTATATTCAACACCATCCCATTCCACGATCTCCGAGCCGGAATATACCTGCTTTCCCGAAGGGGGCATCTTTCCATCCGACAGGTTTCCCTCTTCCTCTCTCCACTTGATAAAATCACTAAGCTTGATGCTGCCATCTGCCCGATCTCTCGAACATGTCTCCAGCCTCACCTTCTCGGCAAAATCAAGCAAGTTTTCCCTCTGGGATTTTCCATTTTCCCACCCATCTCTATCATTGTAATATCTCAATATATATCCCAGATCGTCATAAAAAACATATAATTCCTGTTCAATATTCCCACTCACAGTATACTTGCTATTCACCACGTCATTGCACCTGGCATATAATGCATGGTGCTTGCCTATTTTGATTTCCTGGGATTCTGCCACATTTTTAATCATCAGGTCTTTCTCAACCTCTTGATCCACCCTGATCATATCGCACTCCACAAGGCCCTCGAAGTCTTCTCCCCGGCACAGCCAATATCCATACCCATATTTCCTGCCATCGCCTCGCTCTAACTTATGCTTTTGGTAACCTCGCAGTTCTCCCAGCTCCAGACGCACAGGCTCCACGTTTTCCAGCACGGATACCTTGTCTGCCTGCTCATTCGATGTGGCAATGGGCATTTCCACTTGGTAGCCTTCCTTTTTCACAGACACCTGGAAATACTGCCGGATTCTACCATATGCATAAGCCCCTACTGGAATTAGCAACGCCACTATCAGAACGGCAGCCGCTCCTCGCCACAACTTCCTCCAACCGGTATTTCCTTTCCCAATCCGATTCCTCTCGCACTGAGATTCCTGCCTCATCCTCCTCAGCACCCGGTCTGTCAACTCTATTTTCTCCTCCCTCGTCATATCCCCCTCCAGCGAAACCGCTTCCTCTTCCCAAATCTGAATCCTTCTCCCCTGACTCCCTTCTCTCCTCTCACTCATAACGCACCTCACCTTTCTCTCTACTTGCCTATTCTCTTTCGCAAGCACAAAACAGCATTAACCGCACCTCAGATATCATTGCTAATTATGGATAGGTCAGTACACTAGTGTCACGCCCTGTTCTGATAATGACTTTCGCAGTTTCTTCAATCCCCTGCGAATCCTGCTTTCCACATTATCTTCTTCCAATCCCAGCAAATCTGCAATCTGGCGCACTTTGTAAAAATAGAAATATCGCAGAAGAAAAATGCTCCTGTCCGGCTCTTCCATACCCGCTACCGCTTGGTGCAACTGCCTTTCCCTCTGTTTCCAAAAAAAGACATCCTCTGTAGAAGGTATTTCCTTCCCCAGAATTTCCTCAATGCCCCACTCCTCTTCTGATGCATCCAAACTCATATGTGTGTCCCGCTTATATTTTCTCAGCATGTCCAGAGAAACATTTCTCGCAATTTGATATAAGTAGCTCTTCAAACTGGAATGTACCTTCCTGCCGTCCCTGACATGCTCCCACAAACGAATGAATGATTCTTCCATGGCATCTTCCACCATGGCGCTTCCTGCACTGCGAAGAATATTGGCACAAATGGTTTTCACCGACGGGGCATAGGCATCTATCACCCTCATCATCCCTTCCTCTGGCGAGGAACGCAGCAATTTCAGCCATTCCCTTTCCTCTTTGGTCATTCCCCCTCCTCCTTTCATAATACAAGACGAACGCCAGAAGTTTTTTCCGTCAAAAAAAATGCAGAAATTTTCAATTCCTGCATTTTATCATACGGCAAATGCCTGACTTCTTGCTATCGCTGTCCTATCTTCAGGTTGGGGACTGCATTCAAATCCCAGCCACTGCGAACGCCAGCCATATATTCATAGTATCCCTGACAGGCAATCATGGCAGCATTGTCCGTGCAATAGACAGGCGAGGGATGATACAATGCTATGCCCGCTTCCTGACATGCCCGCTCCATCTGCCCTCTCAGGGAAGAATTGGCCGCCACGCCGCCAGCCACTGCGATACGCCTTTCTCCCAGCTTCTGCGCCGCCGCCACTGCCCTGCCCACAAGCACGTCCACCACCGCCTGTTGGAAGGAGGCCGCCACATCTGCCTGATTCACTGCTTCCCCCTTCATCTCGCACTGATTCAGATAGTTCAAGACAGCGGACTTCACTCCGGAGAAGCTAAAATCAAACTCCGAACCCGCAATTTTTGCCCTGGGGAAATCAATGGCACCGGGATTCCCCTCTCTGGCCACCCGGTCTATCTTCGGTCCCCCGGGATAGCCCAATCCGATGACCCTGGCCACCTTGTCAAAAGCCTCCCCCGCCGCATCATCATGGGTACAGCCTACAATCTCGAACTCATGATAGTCCCTCACCTGCACCAGATGGGTGTGTCCTCCCGACACCACGAGACACAGGAACGGCGGTTCCAAGTCTTCGTGTTCCAGATAATTGGCGGCTATATGCCCCTCTATATG
>CATKZA010000217.1 GCA_949841235.1 uncultured Clostridiaceae bacterium | reverse complement strand
AGCGACCGGATTTCAAATATATTGACGGCATCCTAAAGAACTGGCACAAAGAAAACGTACGGTCGCTGCAAGATGTGGCAAAATGTGACGAACGGCATGCGGAAAAGAAAACCGCAGAAATCAAGGCCGTTCCCACCGGCCACTATCGGCACGCTCCCACCTCGAAGAAAAACCAGTTCCAAGACTTCCCCCAGAGAAATATGCCGGAGGAAAAAATGAACCAGCTGGAGCGGCTGCTTTTATCTGAAAATTAACGAAATTTGCAGGCCCGAAAAACGCCAAGAAATGGAGATGCTACATGGGTATATCAAGCGCGCAATACCAGGACATTATGTTCCGGTATGACCAGACCAGAACCAGAAACCAGAGGAAGCTGGATAACCGATATGAGGAATTATACCACAAGTTCCCCGAACTGAAAAAAATCCACGACAAGCTGGTGGAAATCTCCATAAGCCAGGCTCGCTTAGAATTATTGAACCCGGACAAGGCAAAAGCCCAGGCAGAAGAGTATGCCAGCCAGCACGCATCCCTGTCGGCGAAAAAGGCAGATATCCTATTGGAAAATAACTATCCCGCAGATTACCTGGATCCCATCTACCAATGCAGAGACTGCCGGGATACGGGGTATATCGAAGGCACCCCCTGCCATTGCCTTACCCAGGCAAAATTGACCATATTATATGAAAATTCTAATCTGAAGGATATTCTGGAAACGGAAAACTTTCACCACTTCCAGGAGGAATACTATGACGATGGTGCCATTGACGACAACCTTTCTCTGACCCCCAGGGAAAACATCAGGCGGGTAAAGAAAATCTGCCTGGATTTCGTGCGGCACTTTGATGAGACCTGCGAAAATCTGCTTTTTTATGGCCCCACCGGTGTTGGCAAGACTTTCCTTACCCACTGCATCGCCAAGGAATTGCTAGACACTTCCCACACGGTAGTTTACTTGACTTCTCTACAACTTTTTGATATTTTAGAGAAAAACAAGTTTCAGAAAAAGGAATTCACTGAAACAAATGAGCAAATTTCCTATATTCTGGCCAGCGATTTGCTAATCATCGATGATTTGGGGACAGAATTATCCAATGCCTTCACTTCATCACAGCTTTACTACATCATTGAGGAAAGGCGAATCAATCACCATTCCACCATTATATCCACCAATCTTTCTTTCTCGGATATCCAGGAACGATACAGCGAGCGGATTCTATCCCGCTTTATCGGATACTACGATTTCAAGCAAATCGTGGGAGAAGATATCCGCATCCAGAAAGTTATCAAGCGGCCGCGCATATAGAGAATAACGCCAACCATTACACGAACAATTGCAACCACATGGAGGACATTATGAAACGACACGACAAGTTAGCAGAAACTATTCCCTACGGCACTCTGGGCATTCTGGCACTGGAGAGCAGCCAAGACATGGGCAATAGAGTGAATGATTACATTGTAGAGTGGAGAAAGGAACGGGCGCGCAAGCACACGACTGCCTCTTCTTTCGCCGGATACAACAGAGATTCTTTCATCATTACCTCCGCATGCCCGCGCTTTGGCTCAGGAGAGGCCAAGGGAATCATCCACGAATCGGTTCGGGGAGACGATATCTATCTGCTGGTAGATGTCTGTAATTACAGCCTGACCTATACGGTGTGCGGCCAGACCAACCATATGTCCCCAGACGACCACTACCAGGATCTGAAAAGGATTATTGCGGCAGTGGGGGGAAAGGCACGGCGCATCACCGTGATTATGCCATTCCTGTATGAGAGCCGTCAGCATCGGAGAAGCGCCAGGGAATCCTTGGATTGCGCCCTGGCTTTGCAGGAACTGACTCAAATGGGCGTGGAAAGCATTATCACTTTCGATGCCCACGATCCCCGAGTGCAGAATGCCATTCCGCTAAAAAGTTTCGAGACTGTGCAGCCCACATATCAATTTATCAAGGCGCTGCTGAACAACATAGAAGATTTGAAGGTTGACGCACAGCATATGATGGTAATCAGCCCCGACGAAGGTGCCATGAGCAGAGCCGTGTATTATGCCAACGTGCTGGGCATTGACATCGGAATGTTCTATAAGCGCAGAGATTACAGTAAGATTGTGGACGGAAGAAACCCGATTATTGCCCATGAGTTTCTAGGCTCTGATTTGGAGGGAAAGGACGTAATCATCATTGACGACATGATTTCCTCCGGCGAGAGCATGATTGACGTGGCAACGGAACTAAAGCGAAGAAAGGCACGGCGCATCTTCGTCGCAGCCACCTTTGGCCTCTTTACCAACGGCATGGAGAAATTTGATGCCGCCCACGAAGATGGTCTGATTGACAAGGTCATGACCACCAATCTGGTATATCAGCCCGAGGAGGTCTTAAGCCGGGATTACTATATCAGCGTGGATATGAGCAAATATGTCGCCCTGCTGATTGACACCCTGAACCACGACCAATCCATCAGCGAACTCCTGAATCCTGCGGAGCGCATCCATGAAATCTTAAAGAAATATGGTCAAATATAGAAAAATATGGTAATATGATAAGGCTGTATGATGAATTACAACCAGCGCGTCGTTGAAAAGTTTCTAAAACCTAATGAACCATGCGCCAATGTATCGATCTGCAGCCTTTTATTGCGCAATTTGGCAACTTTTTACCGTTGCACCAAAAATATATTTTGCATTAGGATAGAGATTTTTCTAAAGGAAAGGTACGATGATATGAAAAAAATGAGACACACGCTTCCACTATGCGGACTGGTTCTAATTATGCTCTGCGCTTCCACTTCACTCTCCGGAAACCGTGCCCATGCCAAGCCGGGAGACAGTTATTCGGCAGACAAGGCGATTGCCTATGCCAATTCCTGCTTTAAAAAGAAGGGCAAATCCTACAAAGTGCACTACAGCAAGAAATACGGCAAGGACCTGTGTGCCGGATATGTATCCCAATGCCTGAAAGAAGGGGGGCTTCCCATGGACGGCACCTGGTACTGGAAAAGCAAGAAGAAAACCTCTCTGACTTGGCGTGTATCCAAGATGTTATTTTCCTACCTGAAGAAGAGCGGATACAAAGTAATCTATTCCCCCAGCGCCTCCCAGGTAAAGCCCGGCGACATTATCTTTTACTGGACCCACGGCGGCTGGAGCCACTGCGCCATCTGCGTGGACAAGACTGCGGCCGGCACCCCCCGCATCAATGCCTTCAATGATCCCCACTACCATTTTTCCTACTGGACGCTGGGGTATAAGACTTGCGTGATCTCCATGGAAAGCAAGACGGAAACTCCGTCCCTCACTCAGACAGCAATCAACGGCGGCAAGAGAATAACCCTCTCCTGTGCCACAGAAGGTGCCGAAATTTACTATACCACCGATGGAAAAGCACCTACAAAACAAGCAACAAAATATACAAAACCCTTCTATGTCACGAAAAACACCAAGGTACAGGCAATCGCCACCTTTGGCAATTACAAAGACAGTGACGTTCTATCCAGATTTATTGATACAAAAAAGGTGGTGGAGAACGGCATATATTATATCCATATCCCTGCGACCAAGAACAAGGTGCTGGGCGTGCCTAACAATAATATGCAAGAAAATGCCCCCCTCCAACTGATGAACAGCAATTCTGAATACAACAGAAAATTCTCTGTCACCTATAAAGGAAATGGATACTATACCTTGTCTCTCCTGCATTCGGGACATGCCCTGACAGAAGAAGATGCCGTGGGAAAGATACATACAAAGGGAACGCCCACCCAGAAGAAATCTCTGGGAAACTCTCTGGGACTATGGCGAATCACCTATCTAAACTCCGGAAGCATGCGCATTACCAACGCAAAAACCGCCAGGCATCTATCCATCGGGCAGACATGCCAAGTAGGAAATGCCGCCTATACCAGCAATCAGGCAGAACAAGCGGGCCAGTCCTGGAAGTTCAAAAAAACTTCCCGCTCCATGCTGGCATTGGATCACTGCGTGGCTCCCGGCACCCTGAAAAAGAAATCCACCTTCGTCTTCTCCGGCACGGTCTCTTCCAATTA
>CATKZA010000216.1 GCA_949841235.1 uncultured Clostridiaceae bacterium | reverse complement strand
CCTTGATCTCCGGCGCATCCCCATAGATTTTCTCGCTGATCTTCTCCACATTCAGGGAGCCGTGTTCCTGCATCTCCTTCTTAATAATGCTCTTGGCCTCCATCTGCTTCACGGGCTCTTCCCCATAGTGCTTCTTGTTCACCTGCTCCACCGCCTTGGTCACCACCGCAAGCTTGGACTTGGAGGACATGCCTGCATGGCAGTGGAGAAACATCTCCGACAAGTAATTGACCTTGGTGCCATTGATGTCATACTTCTTCTCCACAATCTGCACGGAAACATCCGCCAGATTGATGAGTACCGCCTCCGACAGCCTTACCCCGGCGGAGGGCAGGGTGGACTGGTAGCAGATGATCTGGTTCACATTGCCCTTCCCGGCCGCCCCGGTCATATGCACGAAGCTCTCCTTGTAATTCATCTTCAGGAGCGCCAGATACCCTGCCCCCTGAGCGCTGAAAGTCAGTACCGCCAAATCCCCACTGGGAATGGACACATTGGCATTCATAATGTGATACAGAAGTTCCGCCAGCTTCTTGCTAACAGGCACCAGATCCTCTTCCCGGAAATCCTTCACCAATTCATAGGCCTCCGAGGGCTCTTCCTGGGAAAAGTAACATTTCTTCAAGTCATCCCCTGATAGCAGTTTCCACAAATGCCCTCGAAAAAATTCTTCAATCTGGGGAGTGATGTCCAATTCCTCCTCCGAATACACCGGATAGCCCAGCTCGCCATCCAGAATATGGACGATCCCCCTGCGAATGGTAATCTCTTCCTGGTTCATCTACCACCCCGCCTTTCCTCTAATTCTCTACCCTGCCGAGACCGCGACATGAACAACGCTTGGAAAACACTGCCGCTGGTTACTCCTATCTCTGGCAGAGCCACATCTCCCGCAGCACTTGGTCCGTCACATGGAAGAGTGCCGTGGAAATCTTTGCGGGATTGTCCATCACGCCGGACACCATCTCCTCCACTTCTTCCTCCGTCAGGGAAACTGTTCCAAGCATCTCCCGAAGAACCCCCTGAAACTGCTCCAAACTGCCAAATCCCAAAGCCCGCAATGCCATGGTCACCTGCATCTCGTACTGCTCCGGCAGCGCCCGGAGGAATCCGGGCAGAAACAGCCCCACTGCCTTTCCATGGGGAACGCCCTTGTGATAGGTGAGGTAGTAGCTCAGGGCATGGGGCAGGCTGGTGCTGGTGTGGCTGATGGCCATCCCCGCCAAACTGGAGGCAAAGAGGAGCCGGTCATAATCCCCCTCCTCCGGCTCCATGCCATAGAGCATCCCGACAGCCGTACCCCACACTTCCATGGCATACTGGCACAGCATCCTGCTATAGTCCGTGGCCTTTGTGTGAAAGCAACTCTCCAGCATATGCCCCAGGGCATCGATGGCGGTGTTTGTAATGACGGAAAGGGGAGCCTTTTCCAGATATCTTCCATCGATCAGCGCCAGATCGGGAAAAAACTTGTGGCTGATGCTCTGCTTCGTCTGCTTGTCCCGCCGTGTCAGAATGGCATAGGGAGTCACCTCCGAACCCGTGCCGCAGGTGGTCGGCACTTCCACCACGGGCAAGGCACGCAGGGGGATATCCTGATACAGCACCTCCTCCGAGCTGTCCCTGTTCTGAATCATCAGGGCAATGGCCTTTGCCGCATCCATGGGGGAACCGCCCCCCACGCCCACGACGAAGTCCACTCCCTCTTTTCTCCCCTGAAGGGTCGCCTCCATCACGCATGCCACGGTGGGATTTTCCTCCACCCTGTCAAAGATGGCATAGGATGTGTCCGTGGCCTCTAACGCTTCCACCACATCCTCTAGAGAGCCATTCTCCCTGGAAGAATGGGTTCCGGTGACGATCAGCGCCTTCTTTCCCAGCAATGCCATCTCCTCCCGGTGGTTCAGCACTGCCCCTCTCTCATGATATACTTTTGTCGGCATATAAAATTTCATCGTTCTCCTCGCTTCCGCATCATGCTCGTTCTTTGATTACCTTTCCCTGCTCGCCCTCATCTGCTCATACAGGGGCTTTCTCACTTTCTTTCGGGTGATTTCCACCAGTCCCAGAGGCGTCATGTCCACCAGTTTGGTCGGAATGCGATCCTTCTCCATCTCCTTGGACAAGAAATCCAGCAATTTCTGTTTGCTCTCCTCTTCCTTCATGTCAATAAAATCCACCAGAATAATGCCGGACAGATTCCGCAAGCGAATCTGATGGACAATCTCCAGGGCCGCTTCCATATTGATCTGCAAGAAATTCTTCTCCATATTCTTTCTTTTGGCAATGGCTTTCCCCGAATTGACATCAATGGATATCAGTGCCTCCGTGGGCTGGATGACAAGGTATCCGCCACTCTTAAGCCATACTTTCTGGGAGAGGGCATGATCCAACTCCCGGTCGATATTGTATACACACCGAAGCTTGCCCCGGCTCTCCTCCCAAAAGGTCACGGGAATCCTGTCCTGCCAGCCGTTTTCCTCCACGTACTTCACAATCCGCTTGTAAACCGTCTTGGAATCCGTAATCACTTCCTCCAAATCCGCCTCATAGGCATCGGTAATACTGGACAGATAGCCTTCCGGGGCGCGGAAAAGACAGGCATGGGGCGATCTGTGCATCCCTGCATCAAAAGTCTGGCGATACCGCTTTAGCAGCCTTTCCATCTCCTGGCGAATCTCCTCCGAGGACGCATTGGCACTATTGGTCCTGGCTACGATGCTGTACTCCTCCGTGGTGTACCCATCCAGTATCTCCCGCAATTTCTCCCGCTTTTCCTGCCCCTTGATTTTTCTGGAGATGCCCAGCCCGGATTCCCCGTGGACAATGGCCAGGTATTTCCCCGGGAAATTCACCTTCCCTGTGAGGGCGGGCGGCTTATGCTTCTGCGCCTCCCGGGAAACCTGCACGATAATTTCGTCGTCTACCACAACCCTGCTGTCATTCTGAACCCTCCCGCAGGTATGCTTTGGTATGATGGGCTCGTTCAGGGGAAGGTAGCCCAGCATGTCCGGGCCAAACTCCACGAAGGCGGCACCAAGATTCTTCACGATATTGCGCACCTTTCCCACATATACATTGCCCAAAATCCCGGCTCCCTCCCCGGATTCCACCTGAAACTGGCTGACCTTGCCATCCTCCAGAGTCGCTGTAAGGATACAGCTTCTCTGCCGCGTAATACCCAAGGTGCTACTCATGAATCGTTCCTCTCTCTCCATACTGCCCCAAAGGCACCAGCTGGCAGGGAATCTCCGAAGTCCTGGTATGGACTTCCCCCTTCTTCATGCCAATGTCCCCATACATTTCCAGCCTGTGTACCTGATAATCTGTCCATCGGAAATCTTCCTCCTCTTGGGCAAACAATGCCTCTAGTACCAATTCCGGCTTAATATTCACCACGCTGCCCGCCGTAAGCTGCATGTATAGCACCGGGAGCACCCCCTCCAGGGAGGATGCCCCGTAATCCGTACCGGTAAATTCCTGAAAATCTTCAAAGCAATCCGTCACCTGATAAATATACTCCCAAATATCCACCATCTTCTCCGACCGCTTCGTCTTCTTCAGAATCATAACATCCTCCCGGTGGCAGAAACGCTCCACCGCCTGCCGCCGGCGAGCCTCCTCCAGCAGAAAGCTCTCCTTCCCCGGCTTCACCCCGATCATATAGTCGCAGGCGGCAAGCACCGCCATGGAGGTCTTGCTCCCCTCCTCCAGCAGGGTGAAATCCCTCACCCGGATCTCTTCATTCATCTGGGCATTGATCCGATCCAGGATGCCCGCCACTTCCTCCCCATCCTCCAGCACGATATCCAGATATTCTCCATCACTGCTCAGGCCAATCCCCAGAGGGGAGGCAAAGGACATGATCTGATGGGGGGAAAATCCCTGGCTGTAGCTCACGGCAATCCCCGCCCTGCGGAAGGCCTTCTGAAAATAGCGCATCACATCCAGATGCCCGATAAAGCGCATCACGCCAAACTTACGAAACTTAATTCTTGCCTTCATTATGGACAACGCAGACACCTCCTTCATATTTCATGACACCGCATCC
>CATKZA010000215.1 GCA_949841235.1 uncultured Clostridiaceae bacterium | reverse complement strand
CCCTCTCCCTGAATGTGTTCGGGAAAAGGGAGCGGAATAGCAGCACGCCAAAGCGTTCCCGGCCCGCCAGCGAGATGACCCTGGCCATCGCAAAGCATCAGGCCATCATTGACAGCGATACCTTTCTGCGGGTACAGGCAAAAAGAAAAGCCTCCCTGCAAGTCTCCTCCCGCTCAGGAACCTCCCGCAGCACCATACTATCCGGCCTGGTGAGATGCGGCATATGCGGCCGGGCAATGTCCCCCTCCGGAAGCCGCCTGGGTACGAAATATTTCGTATGCTCCGGCAAAAAGAACTATGCCCAAGGCACCTGCGCATCCAAAAGCATCCAAGTATCCATCCTGGAGGACATCGTACTGGAAGATCTGCTTGCCCACCTGGCTGACCCCGAAACCTCCCACCTCCTCCATTCAGCCCCCCCATCCCGAATATCCGCAGTGGATGCCGGCAGAATCAATTCGCTGCAGCAGGAGCAAGGGAAATTAGACATAGAAATCCAGCAGCTCATTACCGCCTGCGTCTCGGCCAATGAGATTGCCATCGGGTATTTGAATGAGCATATCGCCCAATTAGATGCCAGAAAAAAAGAAATCGGACAGAAACTCCTTTCCATCCGACAGAATGCAGAAAGCCTCCTGCAAAAACACGCAGACATCACCGTGGATTCCGTATCCGACATCATTCAATCCGGTTCTTTTGAGGAAAGAAAACTCCTGTGCCGCTATCTGATCCGCAAAGTCACATGCAATGCCAGAGACAGCATCACGATAGAATACAACATATAGCCATGCGCTCAGCCCATCTCATCTAAGTCAAGACTTCCGTCCACCGCGCTCTTCATCACCTCCGCCGCCTCCCTGTCCGGCCGGCAGGAGAGCCGCCAGACAGAACAGTGCCTCTCCACCTTTTCCGCAAAGGCGATATTCCTCCTCAGCAAATCCTCCTCCCAAGCGGGAGAAATCATTCTCTGGACGATGGCAAGAATCTTTTCCGAGGTCTCAGGAACTTCGCATAGATTTTCCAGAGATTTTTTCAAAAAGACAATCCCCCCTAATGGATGGGCTTTCTCCGTACTGATGCCGGAGGTTCCGCACCAGGGTTGTCCAAACACCATCACCTTCCCCTCCTCTATGCCCAGCATATTCAAATCTCCATTCAAAAGTTCCACGCCATACGCCTCCCTCCACAAATTCGTATGGGTGGATTTTCCCGCACCGGAGCGGCCGGAAAAGAGCCACGCCCGCCCCCGGTAGAGAAGGGAGGCAGAGTGCAGGAAAAAAAGTCCCCTCTCGCCAGCCGCCACCAGAACGGCAAAGCGGATGGCGTGAAAAATATCTTGGGCATCCCTCTCTATCAAATCATACTCGCAGAACAGGAGCGCATGGGAACCATCCTTCTTCACATGCATCTCCCACAATACCGGAAACCCGGGAAAAAGAAATACGTAAGCATCCCCTCCGTCCATCAGCACCACTTCCCCATTGCGCAGAATCACCCTGCCATTGATGCGGTGCCTGGGAGGCATGCAGGCAATCTGCACCGTCAAATCTTCCTCCCCCTCCTCACAGCCAAACTTTGAGAAATAGGAGCGGTAGACCTCCTCCGGCCCCTTGTAGGCAATCTTTAGAGGCCCGGCGGAAAAATACAGAGGATTCCAGCCGTATTCCTCCCTCTCCTCCTCCCGAAGCATTCCCATATCCCACAGATATTTCCGAAATCCCTCCACATCCTCCCTCAAGCGACCTTCCATCCCCTCTGCCATGCCATACTCCTGCCTGAGAAGGCACACAAGTTCCTCGCTGCTATAGCCCGATTCCATTCCCCGCCAGAGGATCTCCCCCGTTTCATTGAGAGAAATGCCATCACAGCAGTCCACAATATTCTGCCCATAGGGAAGCACATGCGTCCTGCCCCCCAGTTTCGTCCTCAAGAATCCTTCTCTGATCTCCATAGGCTTCCCCTTCCTATCTCTATTTTCCTGTCTCTATCCTTCCATCTCTATTTTCCATCTCTATCCCTCTCTTTTCATCGACTCAATTTCCTCCCTGGCAAGCGCCTGACACCGTTTGTCCCGGATGGCATACACCCGATGGCAGATGGAGAGGACGGAGGTGCGATGAGTAGTCACAATGCAGGTTCTGGGATACTCATCCTTCATAATATTGCCAAGAATCCTCCGCTCCGTATCCGCATCCAGTGCCGACGTGGCCTCGTCCATCAATAGGATGGGGGATTTCTTCATCAATGCTCTGGCAATGGACAGACGCTGAGCCTGGCCCTCAGAAAAGCCGCCGCCCCGCTCCCCAATCTTGCTGTCAATGCCCAGAGGCAGCTTTTCAATAAATTCCCAGGCGCAGGCCACCTTCAAGCACTCCACAATCTCCTCCTCCGTGGCCTCCGGCTTCACATTTCGCATATTTTCCGCCACCGTGCCGGAAAACATGGTATTCCCCTGAGGGACGTAGGAAAAAAGCTGCCGCACGGAAGGGGAATACGCCACCCGATCTTCCTCCCTGCCCTCCCCGCAGATTTCCAGCCGGCCTCCCTGGGGTTCCAGCAAGGCCAGCATGATCCGCAAGAGAGTCGTCTTGCCCTCCCCGGAAGGCCCCACCAGAGCCACGATCTCATGAGGCCTGGCAGAGAAATTCGTCCTCTGGAATACCTGATTCCCATTATAGTATGCATAATCCATATCCTGAATGCTAAGCACCAGCCCCCTGTCCCGATTTCTCTGATAGAACGCCTCCACCTTGTGATACTCCGAATAATCCTCCCGGGGCATTCCCAGAATGTCCATCAGCCTCCCGGCAGAGGTGGTAATCCCGATGGCGCTGGGCACCATGCCGGTGAGGGAATTCAGCGTGCCAGTCAGCGTGCCGGACAGAGACAGGAACAGGGTCATGGTTCCGTAGGAAATATCTCCCACCCACACCCGCCAGATTCCAAATCCATAACAACTGTAAGACACCGCCAGCCCCACGAAGGACATAAAAATAGAAATCAGGATGCCCAATTTCTCATACTTTTTTCGCAATTTCCAGAAGTCCTTCTGATACTGGCGAAGGGTTTTCACATACAGGGGAATCAAATCAAAGGCCTTGATCGTCTGAATATTGGAGAACGTCTCCTGATTAAACCCCATCATCCTGGCACTCAGGGCGGCACTCTCCTTATTCCGGGACTGCATTCTGGAAAGCAGCGTCTTGGACATCAGAAGGCTCACGGGCATGCCCGCCATGGCAAGCAATGCAAAGGCCGGATCGTAATACACCACGATGGCCAGTGCAGAGATAAATTTAGAGAAATTGATAATCAGGTCAGGCACCCAGTTCAGCACGCCGTCAGAAATGGTGGAAACATCGCTGCTCCACCGGGTAAGCAGATCCCCCGTATGGTAAGACATCAGAGGCTCCAGCCTGGTAAGGAGCATCTTCTCAAAAATATCCGCCTTGATTTCATTGTCCACCTTGATGCAGATCATGGCAGAAATATAGCTCAGCAACTGGGAGATAATCACATTCACCATGGTAAAGGTAATATACATGACAAAGGTCTTCACAATCTCCGCCGACTTGTGCTGGGTAATGATATCCACCAAGTCTCTGGACAGAAAGCTGGTCACCAAGGACGTTCCCGTGCCCACCAGCCCGATGCAGGTATAGATGATAATGGAAAGCCAGTATTTCCTCACATACGTATAAATCCAAATGGTCTGGCTGATCATCTCCTTCAGCCTGCCCTCCCGAATCCTCTTCCAATAGAATTTCACTCTCTCCTTCATGCCTGCTCCACTCCCCACTGCCAACTGCACGGCTTCCCAACGATTATCAAGTTGCCATTCCCAGCCGCGGAAAATGGCAATCCCTTCGTTACTATTCCCGACCCTTCATCCCTTCATGCGATAGCCCCCTGCCGCAAATAGCAACATCCTTTCTTAATATTAACATCTCCCATAACCTTTTGACAAGTGACAGGAATGCAGTATAATAATAATTAGTTACTATACGTTACTATTCACAACCACCTACAGCCTTGCCGGAGGAAAGCCTAT
>CATKZA010000214.1 GCA_949841235.1 uncultured Clostridiaceae bacterium | reverse complement strand
GTTCCTTGCAGGTCATTCATCACATCCAGCCCATATTCCTGCCCCTCCAGCTTCTCCTGAATCAGCACGCATTCCTCCGGATTCTGAATGGATTCATATTTCATGTAGGACCGAAAAATATCTCTCCTGGCTTTCTCATACAGTATCTCCAATTCCGATTCCGTCTCTGCCTCCATCAGGGCAAGGGAGCCCATCCCCCACCGGGGCTTCACCACCAGCGGAAAGGACACCCCTCCCTCCCCCAGAGCTTCCAGCGCGCTCTCCGGGCAGAGATAGGTCTCCGGCACCAGGAACCCCTCCTCCCGCAGATACCGGAATGTCTTCCATTTATCATTGCACTTCTCCACCACGCCTTCCTCTGACAGCACCAGGCGCACTCCAATCTGCCGAAATGCTTCCCGATGCCTTGCCAGCACCAGCAGGTCAATGTCAAAGAGGGACAGGAGGGCGTTGATTTCATTCTCCCGGCAATAGTCCAGCAGAAATGGAATGTATTCTTGCGAATAGATGAGCGGCGTGACCACATGCCTGTCTGCCCTGGCAAAGGCCGGCGTCATGGCGGAACTGTTCGCCACATGGACGCTTCCCTCCCCACCTAGAGCCTCCTTAAAATAATCTACCATGTAGCTTCTCCGTCCCACGGAGGTAATCAGTATGTTCACCTTGCCCCATCCCCTCTCTGCCATTCCCTCACGCACCGGATGACCTTCTGGCACTCTTGCCCGAGATTGACCTCTCTCGATTGGATTGTCTCCAAGACCCGCCGGGACTGACGTTCATAAAATGCCCGGTCATGGCAGTATCTGGATACCATGTCCGGGTACTCCTCCAAACTCCCGCAGATAAATTCCTCCCCTGCCCACGCCACATCACAGTCTCCCAAGGTGAGCACCGGCACGCCGGCGGCCATGGCACAGGCGGCTCCGCCGCTGCCCCCCTGCCTGACGGGATTCAGGAACAGGCGAGTGCCTCCCAGCACATTGTACAAATCCTTGCAGAAGCCAAGGCAGACCACCCTCCCCTGAAAAATCCCGGAAGACCAGTCCCTCTTGCTCTTGCCAATCATAATGAAATATACCTTCGGCTCCCGCTCCAGAATCCTTTTCATAATCTCCAGAAACGCCCCGTCAATCTCCGTGTCAAGGCGGTTGCCCACGATGGCTACGGCAAAGCCGTCCTCCGGAATCCCGAAATCCCCATTCCCGTACTCCTTTCCCGAATCCTGGAACTTAGACAGGATTTGGATATCCACAGACCGCTGCCCATGCTCGTCCATATATTCCCTCATGGCATCTGTCTGCGCCCGGTCAATCTGCATATAGCTGGCCAGTATAGGTGCCTGGGAGATGCTGTAGCCGTCGGTACATGGCATGGAGACCAGCGGTGCCGCCAGCCCCAGGGAATCGGACTGCACGGACTGTCCCCCGATATGCCACACGAACTCCGGCTTCAGTTCCCGGATCTTCTCCAGGGAGTTTTTGATCGATGCCAGATCATTCTCCCGGAGTACCTGCTGAAATCCCCGGACCTCCACCCCCTGGTAATCTAAGGAAAACTCCCCGTCAAGCCCGGGGGAATACCTTGTCCTGTACGGCAGAACCCAGTATTCTTCCGTATTATGCTGATTCACGCTCAGATAATCCACCAGCAAGTACACCTCATAGCCCAAATCCTCCTTGAGGGCCTTGTAGATATCCAAAACAATCCTCGTGGGCGCATGATCCGCAATCAGGGTGTCCGACTCCAGAACAATCAAGCCATGGTTCCGCTCTTCGTATGGAATCTGTTCCCCGGCGAGGGAACATTCCCGCTCCAGCCTCCCAAGCAGATGGCGATGCAATCTTCTGGCACCGGAGTATTCCCCATTGGAAAATCCGCTGTAAAATCGGTTGACTGCCGTCTGCGTCAGAATCCGCAGGGCCGCATCCAGAGGAATCCCATCAGAATACAGAAGTCCGCAGACTCTGTCCAAGATCTCCTCCTCCTTCACCACCAAGAACAATGCGGACAAGACCAGGATATGTAATTGGATATCGTCACCCAATTCCTTCGCCAGTACAGAATAGATCTCAACCCCTTCGTTCCGAAGGGCAAAATAATCCCTGGCAAAAGCCAGCAGGGCATCCGAAACTTTGGAAGAGTTCTCATCCTCTCGCAAGAGATTATAGAATTCTACAAAATCATACAGAAAATGCTCTATCTCATCCCTCATTCTCTCGCTCCTTTCCCCCTCTGCTCCATCAGGATGCCGGCGATTCTCTCCACGTCCCCTAATTCCAGTTCCCCATAGAGGGGCAGCACCAATATCCTGTCTGACGCATAGCGGGCAGTCGGCAGTTCCACGTCATGATACTTGTTGCGAAAGCATGCCTGATCCGATGCCAGGGGATAGAAATACTTGCGCCCATGAATTCCCTGCCTCCCCAGGGCATCATACACCTGATCTCTCGTGCAGCCAAAGTCTTCCTCTATCAAGATCGGGAAATAGGCGTAATTCCTAGTGGCATCTTCCCTGCCCCGCACCATCCGAATGCCCGGGCAATCTGCCAGCAGCTCCTGATACTTCTCCGCCACTCTCTTCCTCTTCTCCCTCTCTTCCCCGATGTGATCCAGGTTGCACAGCCCCATGGCGGCGCAGAACTCGTTCATCTTGGCATTGGCTCCCACCTCCGCCACCACTTCCTCCGAGCGGATGCCGAAGTTTTTCAGATTGTACAAAGTTCGGTACAAATCAGGATTGTGAAAGGCCACCGCCCCGCCTTCGATGCTGTGAAAGACCTTGGTGGCATGAAAACTGAATACGGACACGTCTCCGAAACTGCCGATGCCCCTCCCCTGATGGGTCACCCCGAAGGCATGGGCTGCATCATAAATCACCGGCAGATTGTATTTATCCGCCAGCTGCTGAATGCGTTCCACCCCGCATACATTCCCATACACATGCACCGGAAGAATCGCCGCCGTCCTCTCCGTCACCAGCGCCTCGATCTTCTCCTCGTCCATGGTCAAATCAGATAATTTGACATCGCAAAATACCGGCACAAGCCCATTTCGCAAGATGGCATGGATGGTGGAGATAAAGGTGAAGGGGGTGGTTATGATCTCCCCGCCCCTGGGGAGCTTCATGGCAGACAATGCCATCTCCAGAGACATATGTCCATTCACCATGAGGGACAGCCCATCCACCCGCAGATATTGCCGCAGCCTCTCCTCAAATTCCTGGTGCAGATCTCCCATATTGGTCAGCCACCGGGACTCCCACAGCGGCCTGATCTTTTCTATATATTCTTCCATAGGAGGCAGGGAGGCGCGGGTCACGAAGATTTCCTCTCTCATATGCGCCTCCCTTGACATTCCGGACAGTTCCACAAATACTGCTTCATCTTTCCATTCCTTCCTCCGCCAACTCCCTCTACATATGCTTCAAAGCCTCTTGCAGCTGCTCCACGCCAAGCCACTGGGTATTATTGCCGGAATTATATTCAAAGCCGTCTTCCACCGGCTTTCCGCCAGGCATCACATTCTTATCTGATGCCCAGGAGTAATTGGGATACACGATATAGTGCTGGTCATACTCATAAGTTGTGCGGGAGTCGTCCTTCGTCACCATCACCTCATGGAGCTTCTCTCCCTCTCTAATGCCAATCTCGCTGATGACGCAGTCCGGCAGCATGGCCTTCGCCAAATCTCCGATATGGAAGGAAGGAATCTTGGAGATATAAGTCTCTCCCCCCTTGGACTCCTCCATGGCCTTAAACACCAGCTCCACGCCCTGGCGCAGGGTAATCCAGAACCGGGTCATGCGAAGATCCGTCACTCCCAGCTCCCTTCCCCCATTGTCAATGATATTCTGCCAGATGGGAATGACAGAGCCCCTGCTCCCCGCCACATTGCCGTACCTCACCACGGAAAATACCGTGCCCTTCGCACCGCTGTATGCATTTGCCGCAATGAAGAGCTTGTCGGACACCAGCTTGGTGCCGCCATACAGATTGATGGGATTCACCGCCTTGTCCGTGGACAGGGCCACCACCTTCTTCACACCCTTATCCAGAG
>CATKZA010000213.1 GCA_949841235.1 uncultured Clostridiaceae bacterium | reverse complement strand
CCTTCTTCTTAGGCGCAGGTGTAGCCGAAAGGTTCCCCAGCAGCTTGATGCTCTGAACAGTAGGATTCTTCTTGATCGGGCCGGATTCCCACAAAAGCATCCAAAATACCAGCAGCGTCAAAATGGCAATCCACCAGACCTGATGTACTTTCCTTTTTTTATGATTTCTTTTTCCCATGATTCTATCTTCCTTTGCTATCTTACAACTTTATCCTATTCCTGTCCTTCTGTCAAATAGAACCATATTTAAATCAATCTCTCTGTACCATTTTGATGCAGATTTACTTCCTCCGGCGCAAGAACCAAATCAGAAATCCCACCAGAAGCAATCCTCCCGGAATGATAATGATCAAAGCGGCAGCCCACAAAAACTGCATGGAGGGAGGCACGGAAATATAGGAAAAAGAAAAACTCTTTCTGTCAATAGACACTTCTTTCACTTCCGACCTGCTCAGGGCGCTGACCGCATTCTTAAAGACGTTTGCATCCTCCAGCTGGGGCAGCCCGGCAAACTCCTCAGCGAAGGCTCCCGACGAGGCGAACACGATCACATTAGTCTCCTTCCCATCCACCTTTTCCCGGACGGAATACCCTAGGGAAAAGGGACCATCCGCATCCCCCTTCTCCTTCTGCAAATGATTTGCCACCGGCTCCCTTTTCAGATAGCTCTCCTCAGACGTGGCAAGAAGTTCCGTGACTGCCAGGGTATCCCTCCGCTTGGACTCCTCCTTCTCAGACAATCCGCAGGCAAAGGGAAAGACAATATATCCCTGGATATCCTGCAAAAATCCCGTGCCGTCAGATATCTGGGGAACAATGTAACTTGGGGAATTCATATAATTCCCCGCCCCCTCGAAGACGCATCCACTCTGCGCCTCCACGCCATAATATGATAGAACCTCATAATAATTCGGCAGTTTCTCCTCCGTGTAGCCCACATTTAAAATGGCATCATTTCCGGCTTTCATGTACTTGAGAATCCGCTCCTTCTCCTCCTTGCTGATATCCGTTTCCGGCCCATTTACAATCAGCAGCTGGCAATCCTCCGGCACTTCCTCTACCGTTGCCAATTCCAATTCCTCCATATCCATGTTCATTTTATCCAAGGCATCCGAAATGGCACTTGCCAGCTGGAACTCCCCATGCCTGGCTAGCACATAGGCCTTCTTCCTGTCCTTCGATATCACCCTGTGGATGGCAGATGTCACCTGCCCCTCCACATCCAGAAACTGCTCGCTCTGCCCGGTAGAATAATCCGTCTCTACAGGCAGCATTTCCGAAGCCGTCACATGCTGGGATGCCTTGGTCTGATTGTTCACCACGATCACGTCATCGGCGGACACTTCTCCCTCCACCCCCTGCTTCGCCGCAAAACCCGGATTATCTTTGGGATTTACCTTTTTCACGGAAATGTGGCGGGAAATCTTATCGTACTGCCGCAATACCTTATGGATATATTCCGTCTCCTGCCCATCCTCCACCATATAATAAATGGTCACATCCTGCTCCATCTGCCCCGCCATCTTCCTGGTATCTTCCGTCAGGGTGAAGAGGCTGCCGGAACTTAAATCCGTGGAAGGATTCACCTTCCCAAAGAAAAGATTGGCTCCCACCACCAAGGCAATGAACACTCCGCTGACAATGCCATTGAACACCCCGGACTTCGCTTTTCTTAATATCTGCACCGTAAGAAATGCAAAGAGGCACACGATCGTAAGATAATAGACAACAGAATCATAATTCAGAATGCCATACCGAAAATCCTCAAATCGCTGGGAAATAGCCAGCATATTCATGATTTCCGCGGCCAAGTTCTCGTAGAGGGAAGATTTCACAGCATAGACAATCCAGATAGCCGCCTCTCCCAGCACTCCCAGTGCCAGAACGATCTTCATGCTTCTCACCACCCTCTGCCCCAGAATCAGCAGCACAGGCCACAAAAAAGACAGGATCACGCACTGGGTCAGAGAATCCCCGGGAAGCATTCCGCTGATATTCGTCATAAGGAAGGACAGCAGAAGCGCCACGAAGGTAACCACCGCCGCAATGGACTGGCTTTCCGTGAGGGAGGAAATAAACATGCCCACTGCGATGCAGGCTGCACCCAGCAGGAAAAATCCTACAACGCTGCTGTATGCGGAGGACAGCTGCACATCTGCCCCGTAGGAGCGGATAATCAGGGGATAGCAGGATATCGCCAAAGTCCCCGCCAAAAATAATGTAAGAACGGCAAAATATTTTGCCAATATGATTTTAACAATAGATACAGGTGCCGTCAGCAGAAGCTGGCTGGTCTTCTGATTATTTTCCTCCGCCAGAAGGCGCATGGTGAGAATTGGCACCAATATCACAAACAAAAAGGAAAGGCTTCCCAGCGTCTCCTCAAAATTACCCAAACCGCCGGCAAAGTTATATGCCCAGGTATAAACTCCCACGATGGCCAGAAAGAATGCCAGAAAGGCAAAACCGATCATGGAGCAGAAATATTGCCGAAGTTCCTTCTTATATATCGCAAGCATTATCCCACCTCCTCTTCCAGCTGTCCGTCTTCTTCCAATCTTTCAGCCTCGCCCTGGGTCAATGCGATAAAGGCCTCCTCCAGGGATGCATTCGGAGTGGTCATCTCGCAGATGGGGCAGGAGATGTCCGCCATGGCGAAAAATATCCGTTCCCTGACATCCTCTTCCTCCCCTCCATGGATGATCAGGGAGACAAGCCCTTCCTCCGCAGGCTCCTGCGCCTCCTCGATCCGCTGGATCTGTTCCAGGGCATGCAAAGCCGGAAGAATCTTTTCCCTCTCCCCCTTCACCACGCACTTTATTCCATTCTTTCGACGTATCTGCCTGGTAAGTTCCTCCGGCGTGCCCGCCGCCATCATCCTCCCCTGATTGATCACGATAATCTCGTCACAGACGGCAGATATCTCCTGCATGATATGGGAACTTAGCAAAATGGTGTGATCTCTGCTCAAATTCCGAATCAATTCCCGCATCTCCATAATCTGTGCAGGATCCAGCCCCACCGTAGGCTCATCCAGGATCAAGATGTCAGGATCCCCCACCAGAGCCCCTGCCAGCCCCACTCTCTGCCTGTATCCCTTGGACAGATGGCGAATCAGCCGTTCTGATACATCCAGTATCCCCGTCTTCTCCATCACGTCGTGCACCACGGCATCCCGCCTCTTCCTGCCCATCTTTTTCAATTCCGCCGTAAATATAAGATACTCCCGCACCCGCAAATCCTGATACAATGGCGGAATCTCTGGAAGATAGCCGATCTTTGCCTTTGCCTTCTCCGGCTTCTGCCCCATGTCGATGCCATCAATCAAAACCGTGCCGGATGTGGGAGTAATATATCCGGTAATCATATTCATGGTGGTGGATTTCCCAGCCCCATTCGGTCCCAGAAATCCCACCACCTTTCCCGTATCCACCACAAAGGACAAGTCATCCACCGCCCTGTGTCTCCCGTAATATTTAACTAAATTTTTAACCTCAATCACGCCCCGTCCTCCCATGAAATAATGCGATAAATATGATGCTAGGGTCAAAAGTAGGTAGCAATGCATGTTTACATGCAAATTGCTATCTACTGGCTTGACCCGCCAAACACCGACAAAAAAGCAAATATGCTATTTGCTTGCAGATATTGCTTGCAAATATGCGAAATTGGAGGGTGCTAAACGTCCAGTGGACGTTTGCTAAGCACCGACCGAAGCGGAGTGTAGATGTTTGTAGGATTGCGGAAATTGCGTAGCAATGTAGCAATCCGTAGCATCAGTTGGGGGCAAAATACCTTTTGACCCCAACATCATAAAAATACTACTATGAATCATGGTAGCATGGGAATGTCAATTTTCTGTGAAATAAATTTGAAAATTCTGTATCCAGAAAGTTACTATTCACGGCTTCGCCGTTCATATTACTTCGGCTGCCAGTACACTAGATAGCAAAGAAATTTTGCGCCGGATACATGCCTTTATGTAAGGCAGAAACTACTATTTTCTTCCCTTCCTGATTTTCTGCGCAAAAGACAGAGGATATCCAAATATCTTAAAAGACAATACAAATGTCAGCCCGATGGCGGAC
>CATKZA010000212.1 GCA_949841235.1 uncultured Clostridiaceae bacterium | reverse complement strand
CTCACCATATTCTGGGTCACGGACTCTGGAAAAGTCTGAATCAGCGTATATTCTCCCTCCAGCAGAGGAAAGACGCAGATATTATCGATCTTTCCCTCTGGAACAGGAATCACGGTTTCCTCTTGCTTATTTTTAATCGCTGCCCGAAGCTTCTTCGTAGTATCCAAACCAATCATCTGGTATCTCAGCAGGCATTCCGACAGATTGCCAGTGTAGTGCTGCCCCCCGGAACCGGCAATGATGGTGCCGTCTTCCATGCAAAAGAACATCCCCGCATCCTTGCCAAAATAACTTACGGAAAGCATGTCCTGCATATACTCCTTTTCCCAGTAAACGCCTCGGAGCACGCCGATAATATCCCCCTGGTAATAGACAGGGGAATAAAAGCCCACCATGGCCTCATGGGTGATCCTGGATTCCAGAATAATGGAGATGCCGCTCTCCCCCTTCATGCCATTGAGATAATAATCCCGGTCAGTGGCAATGGAAGTCTGTCCGTCAGCAGCATGGTTCAAGCCCTTGGCATCCACGAAGCGAAACCCGTCAAAAATCGAGTTCTTTTCCATATCGCTTAGCATCTGCGCCGTCACCCTTGGCTCTGACAGGCTTTTTCCAAGAAAGTCCGCATATGTCTTGATCCGGCTCAGCCCGTTCGACAGCTCATCCTCCACATGATTTGCAATCTGCCTTGCGGAATCAGCCGCATAGCCCCTATTCTGATCCTCGATCCGCTTGCTATTCTCCCCGGAATACCATCGGAATAAGATCAAAATCAACAGAAAAAGAACTGGTATGAAAACAATTCTATATATGCGCAACGATCCCTTGGTCTGCTTCATCAAAGTCCTCCATTCTTACTTAGCCCGCAAGTTAAAAGCGAACTCTGTTCGCTATGCGTAAGCACAAATCTTGCGTGTGAAAAATTTATTTAATATGCGTCCCGTTCGGACGCCGATTTGCATCCTGCGCCACGGCATGGGCTTCTTCCTGCATTGACGCATAGGAATCATTACAAGAGCAAAAACTCCGCCAGAATCACATTGCTCACGTCTATGCCCCGCTCTGTCAGAAACACCCGCTTCCCTTCTTCGCCCTCTCTCAAAAACCCCCCGCTAATCAGCCCGGGCAAAACTTCCCCGTACACATCCCACAGGGATTTTCCGAAGCGCCCACGGAAATCCGCCAAAGTCACGCCCTCCGTTTTCCGCAGTCCCAGGAACATGAATTCTTCCATCCTGGCCGTCTCCGTCCATCGATGCATTTCCCGGAGAATCGGCTGGTCCGGGGCCTCTGTCCTCCCCTTTCCCATGCCTTGGCCATGCTCCTGCGAATCATTTCCATGCCAATTCTCCATGGCCTGGATGGAAGTTCCGAAATTCCGGTTCCGGTCAAAATAATTCAAATATTTTTCCATATCCCTGGTATTCTGAAATCGGAATCCCCCCAGGCAGGAGGAGGCTCCCAGCCCCACGCCCAGATACTCCCCCGTATCCCAATAGGAAAGATTGTGCCTGCAGGCAAAGCCCGGCTTGGCATAATTGGAGATTTCATAGCGGATATATCCCGCATCCCCCAGGAGTTCCCTCGTCCTCCGATACATCTGCCTGTCCGCCTCCTCGGAAGGGAGTTTTAACATGCCCCGTTCCTCCATCTCTCCGAAAGGCGTTCCCTCCTCTACCTGCAAACTGTAGGCAGAGATATGCTCCGGATTCAGGGAAGCCACTTTTCTCAAGGTATCCCCATAACTTTCCAAACTCTGTCCGGGAATTGCCGACATCAAATCCACATTCACGTTTGAAAAGCCCTGCTCCCGCAAAAGCCCATAAGTCTCCAGAAAATCATGATAGCCGTGAATCCTTCCCAAGGCCCGCAGTTCGCCGTCCTGGGCAGACTGCAGCCCCAAGCTGACCCGGTTCACCCCCGCCTCCCGAAACAGGGCCAAATGCTCTGGAAATACCGTCCCGGGATTAGCCTCCACTGTAAATTCCAATCCCTCTTCCATAGGAAAGAGCGTCTGGACAAGTCCCTGCAAGAACTTCTCCATCTGCCCCGGCGAGAGGCAGGTGGGCGTGCCGCCCCCCACAAAGATGGTTTTCAGACGATATTCCTGCAAGATTCCCCTCCAGGCTCTCAGTTCCCGCAGAAGCGCCTGAAGATATCCGTCCCTTTCTTCCTCTCCTGCCGCCGAAGAAAGGAAATCGCAGTACAGGCATTTCCTGACGCAGAAGGGAATGTGGATGTACAGGCCGCATTCCGGCTTTCTATCTTCCATCTTCATCAAATTATTCCTCGTCCAGCTTCAGCACGCTCATAAATGCCTGCTGGGGGATTTCCACATTTCCAAACTGGCGCATCCGCTTCTTTCCCTCCTTCTGCTTCTCCAAAAGCTTCCTCTTTCGGGAAATATCGCCGCCATAGCACTTTGCCAGCACGTCCTTCCGCATGGCCTTCACCGTCTCCCTGGCGATAATCTTGCTGCCAATGGCCGCCTGGATGGGAATCTCGAACAGCTGCCTGGGAATCTCCTTCTTCAGCTTCTCACACATCTTCCGCCCCCGCTCATAGGCAGTATCCGCATGCAAGATAAAGGACAGGGCATCAATCTCCTCTTTGTTGATGAGCATGTCCAATTTCACCAGCTGGGAAGGAGCGTAGCCCTTCATCTCATAATCCAGGGACGCATAGCCTCTGGAGCGGGATTTCAGGGCATCAAAGAAATCATAGATAATCTCGTTCAAGGGAAGATCGTATTTTAACAGCGCCCTGGTCTCCTCCAGGTATTCCATCCCCAGATAAGTTCCCCTGCGCTCCTGGCAAAGAGACATGATCGCCCCCACATATTCCGTAGTCACCATAATCTCCGCAGAGACAATAGGCTCCTCCATATGCTCTATCTCCGAGGGATCCGGCAGATTGGAAGGATTGGTCACCTCCACCATCTCCCCACTGGTCTTGTACACATGATAGACTACCCCCGGAGCCGTCGTTACCAGATCCAGATTGTACTCCCTCTCCAGCCGCTCCTGGATAATCTCCAGATGCAGCAGCCCCAGAAATCCGCAGCGATAGCCAAATCCCAAGGCGACGGAAGTTTCCGCCTCAAACTGCAGGGAGGCATCGTTGAGCTGAAGTTTTTCCAAGGCATCCCGCAAATCATTGTATTTGGCGCCATCTGCCGGATACATGCCGCAGTACACCATGGGCTGCACCTTCTTATATCCCGGCAGCGCTTCAGCGCAGGGGTTCTGTGCCAGCGTTACCGTATCTCCCACCCGGGTATCCTGCACATTTTTCAGGCTGGCGGTGATATAGCCCACCATTCCGGCGGACAGTTCCTCTGCGGGAATATACTGCCCGGCTCCGAATATTCCCACTTCCACCACCTCCGCCTTAGCGCCGGTGGCCATCATCAGGATTTCCTCCCCCTTCTTCACCGCCCCGTCAAAGATGCGGCAGAAGATAATCACGCCCTTGTAGGCATCGTAAATCGAATCAAATATCAGCGCCTTGAAAGGGGCATCCTCCGTCCCCGACGGTGCGGGAATCACCTGGATAATCTGCTCCAGCACTTCCTCGATGTTTGTCCCCATCTTGGCGGAAATCAGCGGTGCCTCCGATGCGTCCAGCCCGATCACGTCCTCGATTTCTTCCTTCACCCGATCCGGCTCCGCACTGGGCAGGTCAATCTTATTGATGACCGGCATAATCTCCAAATCATGATCCAGAGCCAGATAGCAGTTGGCCAATGTCTGAGCCTCGATTCCCTGGGCGGCATCTACGATCAGGATGGCTCCCTCGCAGGCGGCCAGGCTGCGGGACACCTCGTAATTGAAATCCACATGCCCTGGCGTGTCAATCAGATTGAAGATATATTCCTCCCCGTTTTCCGCCTGGTACACGATGCGCACCGTCTGCGCCTTGATGGTAATGCCCCGCTCCCGCTCCAATTCCATATTATCCAGCACTTGCGCCTGCATCTCCCTGTTGGTCAAAAGCCCGGTCTTTTCAATAATGCGGTCCGCCAAGGTCGATTTTCCGTGGTCGATATGAGCCACGATGCAAAAGTTCCTGATATGGGATTGATCTATCTTTT
>CATKZA010000211.1 GCA_949841235.1 uncultured Clostridiaceae bacterium | reverse complement strand
AAACAATAACATGATACTGACAATGCATTATAATTAGCAAAAAATTATATACATGTTGCAATTTATTCCACGTAAATCCAAAAAATATGCAATATAAATAAAACAATTCTTGCAAAATAATCTAAAAGGAAGTATGATGAAAAAAAAAATAAAAAATTTGCTTGTATGTTTCTATTTTACTTCAAGGAATTGAGAGAGGGAGGCAAGTGGGAATTGTTATAAAATAGAACCTTTGACCAAGCAGATAGAAAGAGCCATATATGAAAAACAGAACAATAGCATTATCGTTTGTTATGCTCCTGGGCATTCTGCTCGCCACCGGCTGCGGCAGAAAAGAGAAAGAAAAAATTTCCCTGACGCTTTGGACGCCCCTCCAAGAAGAGGCGCTTACAAAAGAGGCCATAAAAAAGTTTATTCATATACATAGGAACGAAGCCGATTTTGATATCAAAATACAGTCGGAGGAGATTGAGAACATCAAGGAAAAGCTCATGGACTCTCCAAAGAAGTCTGCTGACATCTTTCACTTTGCCAGCGACCAGTATTCGGATTTGAAATCAGCGGGCCTGCTGGCTTCCGTGAATTACGAGCCGGAAAAGGCAATCCAGGAAAGCGGGGGGAACTCTGCCTCCATCGTGGATGCGGTATCCGAGTACAGCAAGCTGTTTGCCTATCCCTCCACCAACAGCAACGGTTATTTTCTATATTATAACAAAAAATACTTTCAGCCGGATGATGTGACCAGCCTTGACAAGATTTTAAAAATTGCTGAGAAGGAAAAAAAGTACTTCGCAATGGACTGGGCCAGCGGATGGTATCTCTATTCCTTCTTTTCCGCAGCGGAAAAGACTATAGAAATCAACAAGGAGGGAACAGCCAACATTTGCAATTTTAATAGCACCGATGGCAATTATACCGGGCTGGACGTAGCCAACGCCATGCTAGCGATTGCAAATCACCCCGGCTTTCAGCATGTTGCCAGCGATAACCTGCTTGCCGCTTTGAAGAAAGGGGATATCATCGCAGTAGTCAACGGCGCTTGGAATGCCAAGCAATTTGCAGATTTGTGGGGCAAAGACTGCGGTGCCACCAAGCTGCCCACCTATACCATAAAAAACGAGCAGCTGCAGATGGGCAGCTTCGCCGGATACAAATATATTGGCGTGAACAAAAATACCAAGCAAATTAAATGGGCATCCATGGTGGCCCGCTGGCTCACCACATACAAGTACCAGATGATACGCTACCAGACTACCGGGGAATGCCCTGCCAACTTGGAGGCCGCCAACTCATACAAAGTACAGGTTTCCGCCCCCATCGCCGCATTAAATCAGCAGAACAAATACGCTACCATGCAGAATGTTTTGCAAAACTACTGGGATCCCATGGAGCAGTTCGGAAAAGCAATCGTCTCGGGCAACATCCAAGAACAAGACCTTCAGGCACTGCTTGACAAGACGGTGGAAGAGATTCAGGCTCCTCCGGAAGAATAGTATTCCCTGATCCAATCAACAATTTCCGGGATATATTTTTCACGCCCCTCCAGAAAATCCATGATGCACTGATAGGTGGCATATCCCCCCTCCACAGCCTCATCCGCCATTCTCGTTCCCTTCTGCTGTCCCATATACCGCACGAAGAACTGCCAAAACAGAGGATAGTATATGTCATTGAAGAGCGCGCATCTGTCCTGGGCCGTCTCCTTCTTGAAATTCGTCTTGGACAGGGACAGCAATTCCTTAATATAATCTTCCCGGAAATCCTTATTCGTCATGAGATAGGCAAACATCAAAGCCATAGGATTCTCCGTATCCATGTCCAGCAGCCCATCATCCTCATAGCCATCCTCCTGAATGGTATTGGCAGTGATATCGCTCTTCCCGCTCACGCCGCCAAAATCCAGATCATAGAAGCACAGCCTCCACCGACCATCCGCATAGGGATTTGATGGATCCTTCTTCGTCACCCTCCACGCCGTCCAGTTCTTGCCAGGCCAATCCCATTTATTATTAATCCACACATTCACCGCAAAATAATCTCTCACAGACTCCACATCCACCAGTTTGGCAAAAGCATCATAATCCTTCTTTGCCTTTAAATTCTTATGCTTCTTATAGAAGTCCAGCAAATCCCTGAAATAATAATCCACGCTCTCCCCCTCCGGCAATGTCCCCTCGTCCAGCTTATAGCCTATTTCGTAAGTCTCCCCATCCCCCTTGTAGGCCACCACGTCATCTTTATTCACCCCGTGGGTCTCCTCCAGATAATCCGCACAATAATCCTCTTGAAGGATGTAAAGCCCCCAGTATTCCCCATTCAGGTAGACGACGCACGGCCTGGATGCCTGGGTCTCCACATTCTTGTCCCGAATCAGGGATTGCCAGAATGCATCATTGTATTTGGAAGTAAAAGCACAGTTTCCCCCATTCCTCAGCGTAAGCTTCTTAAATTTCTCTATAACGTTTCCCTGGTCGTCCTTGGCATCCTGCCCAAAGAACGCATATCTGAAATTATTATCGCCATAACTCCTCCTTGCGCACAGCCGCAATCCTTTTTGCAGATCCGATCGGGAATAATTGCCCTGGATGCGTATCCCGCAGTCCTGCTGAAGCTTGCACTCCATCTCCTTGCCATTGCTCTCAAAGTAATCCATATGCACCGGCCGCTCCCAATCCCTGCCCCGCTGCTTGTAATTGGCATCCAGAGAACGGCTCACCTCCTTGGCATTGCCCAGAGATTCCTTCCCCTCCAGTTCCTTTTCCAATGCCTTCTGGAAAATATCCCCCTTCACGTAAATTCCCTTTTTGGCATCAAACAAATCATCATATTCCATGGACAGGGAAATCACAGCCAAATCCCTGCCGGATGCCTCGCAGCTCTCCCCGATTCCATCAACGTGGTCAGGCAGATTCCCCACGAAATAACTGTGGGTCTGAACCTCCGAAGTCTCCTTCCCTGAAACGATTGCCGCCTTCACCACGGTAATCTTATCCACGTCACCTTTCTTTAATGCATCCCCGGTATGATTATATGTATTATGACTGCTTAACCTTTCTCTTTACAAGACAAGCCATAGGTATTTTACCAAGTTTTATTAACCTTCCTGTTGAAATACCTCCACGAATATGTGCATCAGCTTTATTTTCCTTGAGTACTTTCTCAACTTGATTGTATCTAGCCTTATCTATATAAGGTAAATAGTTTACTATTTGATGATACAAACTTGACTTTGCTACCCCAAATTCCTTGGCTGCCTCTCTTATAGTACAATGTGTTTTTATCATATAGTCTGCTGCATTTACTACTCTGTCCTTTACTTTTTGTGATGTTGTCATCTTTTACTCCTAACTTAAACACTGTTATTTATCCAAATGCTATGACTATCTATTTTCACATCATTGTTACAGTTAAACTCTATTAGTATTCCTTGCTTTACTCCATTCAATGATATTGTAAATGTTGCTGCTATTTTATAGTTTCGTGAGCCAGAATTATCCGGCATACATAGATTGACTTCTAGATTATTTATGACTGCTCTTTTATCTTTATCAAATGTCCCAACTGTATTCTGAAGTTCATTTATTTCAAGTTCAGTTGCTATGTCAGCTAAGCCTTTAATAGCTTTATCTATTGTATCTTGACTTTTAGGGCTGTATATATCTCTTATAAAGCTTGCTATTCTATCTTGAAATTGAGTTGGTGACAATCCATTTGCTAAAATATATGGATTTTCATCAGTTGTTGGTTGTTCAGGTTCATTGTTACATGCACAGAGCGATAGTATCATTACTAGTATAAGTGCTATGCTTATAAATTTTTTCATACCCTATCACTCTCCTTATCTATAGATTGTATATCCATTTATCTTGTTATCTACTAGTTCAACTACTACTTTCATTGGTCCACCATACTTATAGCTAACTGATGCAATCAATTTATCTTTATATGCATCTATTTGGTTTACTGAATAGACTGGCTCATCATCAACATAATCTGAGTCAACCTCACTATTTTCTGCACCGAACTCATCTACTTCATTCTCTAATGCGTATGCTATAAAGTTGTTTATTGTTGACCTATATTTTAACCCATCATTTTGTGTTA
>CATKZA010000210.1 GCA_949841235.1 uncultured Clostridiaceae bacterium | reverse complement strand
TAGGTGCAAAACTGTATAGGAAATTGCTAAAAATATGCAATGTGAAGAACGCTGGTCATTCCATCTCCTCGCTGGTCATGGGCTCGAACCTCCGCTCGGATTTTGCGGATTTCTTGCGGCTTTCCGTGACAGCCAGGGCTTCCTTGCAGAAGTATTCCTGGGCGCAGATTCTTTCTTTTGAGCGATTCTTCTTCACCCGCTGGTAGCTTCCGTCCGGTTTCATCTCCCTGGCCTTCATATTGTCCCGCAGCTGGATATCCAGGATATGGATGACTTCCTCTTTCAGGGCATTGTCCTCCACGGGGAAGAGGATTTCCACCCGCTTATCCAGATTCCGGGGCATCCAGTCCGCGCTGCCCATGTATACTTCCTCCATGCCGTTATTGTGGAAATAATAGATGCGGCTGTGTTCCAGGAAATCCCCTACGATGGAGCGGACGGTGATATTTTCGCTGATGTCCGGTATGCCCACTTTCAGGCAGCAGATGCCCCGGATGACCAGGTCGATTTTCACGCCGGCGGCAGAAGCTTCATAGAGGGCGGCAATGATTTCCGCATCGCATAGGGAATTCATTTTCGCCTTGATAAAGGCTTTCTTTCCCTCTCTGGCAAAGTCCCGCTCCCTGTGGATCATTGCCAGGAATCTGTCCCTGAGCCAGATGGGGGCCACGATGAGCTTGTTCCAAACTGCGGGCTCTGAGTAGCCGGAGAGCATATTGAATACGGCGGTGGCGTCTTCCCCGATGGCTTTCTGATGGGTGAGAAGCCCCATGTCGGTGTAAAGTTTGGCAGTGCTGTCATTGTAGTTTCCGGTGCCAAGATGGACGTAGCGGCGGATGCCGTCCTCCTCCTTGCGCACCACCAGGGTGATCTTGCTGTGGGTCTTTAGTCCCACCAGTCCATAGATGACGTGGCAGCCTGCCTGTTCCAGCTTCCTCGCCCAGTTGATATTGTTCTCCTCGTCAAAGCGAGCCTTTAATTCCACCAATACCGTTACCTGCTTGCCATTCTCGGCGGCGGCGGCCAGGGAGGAGATGATGGGAGAGTTGCTGCTGACTCGATATAGCGTCTGCTTGATGGCCAGCACGTCCGGATCCTTTGCCGCCTGTTTCACGAAGTCTACCACCGGGTCAAAGGTCTCATAGGGATGGTGGAGCAGGATGTCGTGATCCTTGATCTGGTCAAAGATCTTTTCCTCCCCCTGCAGCCATTTGGCGGGCTGAGGGGTGTATTTCTTGCTTCTCAGGTGGTCGAAGCCCTCCAGGGAGGATAGCTTCATCAGGAAGGTCAGGTCCAGCGGGCCGTTCAGGTGAAAGATGTCCTCCTGCCTGATTTTTAATTTGTCTGTAAGAACCTTCAGCAGGCGTTCGTCCATTCCCGCCTCCACTTCCAGGCGGATGGCTTCCCCCCACTGTCTCTTCTTCAGCTGCCGTTCAATCTCGATGAGCAGGTCTGCGGCCTCGTCCTCCTCGATGGTCAGATCCGCATTGCGCATCACCCGGTAGGGGAAGGCGCACAGCACCTCATAATTCATAAAGAGCCGGTGGATGTTTTTCTCGATAATCTGCTCCAGGAGGATGAAGGTCTTTTCCTCCTCGCCCTCCGAGGGAATCTCCACGAACCGGGGGAGGCCGGAGGGAACCTGTACCGTGGCAAAGTCCATCTCCTCCTGATGCTTTTTCTTCTTGCTGGTGTGGGAGAGGTATAATTCCTTGAATTGCCCTTTGTGTTCCCCATCTTCTGCGTGCTGCTTCGCAGTGAGCATGGCGCCGATATTCAGGGATTTATTCCGAATCAGGGGGAAGGGCCGGGAGGAATCCACAGCCATCGGGGTCAGGACGGGATAGACTTCCGAGCGGAAGTACCCGTCCACATAGGCGGCCTGCTCCGCAGTCAGGTCTTCATAATGGTTCAGGATGTGGATATGCTCCTTTGAAAGTCCCGGCAGCAATCCCTTATTGTAGGTATGATATTGCTCTGCCGCCAGTTCATGGGTCTTTTTGCTGATCTCTTCCAGCTGCACGGAGGGGGTCATGCCGGCAATATCCTTCTTGGTATAGTTTACCTGAACCATGTCCTTGAGGGATGCTACCCGGATCATGAAAAATTCATCCAGATTGGAGGCTGTGATGCTTAGGAACTTCAGCCGGTCTAAGAGGGGCAAGGTCTCGTCCTGGGCCTCCTCCAGCACCCGATAGTTAAATAGGATCCAGCTCAGTTCCCGGTTATAAAAATTTTCTGATTTCTGATAATTGATCTTTCCCATATTGAACCAATGCTCCTTTCTAAAATTCCTTCTTCTGCTTCAGCACGGGGTGTATGCCGAACACCTCCTCGAAGTAGGTGGCGTAGTTGGAGAACACCCCCTGCTCTAGGGTGATGTCGTAGATGGTGTGTCCGGTGATGTACAGGGTGTTGTTTCGCAGTGCCATGGTGGCCTTGCCGAACTTCTGCCTGTGGCTTCGGTCCATGGAGTCGGCCAGCCTGAGAATGGCATTCAATTTGGCGATTTTGATATATTCATCGGGCTGGAACATCTCCTTCATCTCCCGGTATTCCGGGAAGCGGTAGATGGGGTAGCGCAGGATGTTGGCCACCATCATCCGCTGCTTGTGGGAGATGCCGATGATTTCTGTGGATGTCACGATCTTATAAGTGTTCTCCCCGATATCATTCAGGTTAATATATGCCCCGCAGTTGTGGAGTATCACGGCGATTTGCAGAAGCAGGCGATCCTGGCGCGTCAGGTTGTTCCTGCGCTTTAGTGCGTCGAAGATTTTCAGGGCGTTGGTCTCCACTACGCTGGTGTGGTTCAGGCTGCACTGGTATCGGTCCGCAATCTTTCGGGAGGTGGTGAGGATGTCGTCGGCAAAACTGTGGGCCGGGGTGAATTTTGCCTTCCTCTCTGCAAAATCCGCCGCCATGCCGTCACAGATGGTGATGCCGGAGAGCCACATCTGCTCCGCTCCCGTGATTTCAAATAAAATGTGGTAGATCATGGCGGTGGGGAGGAGCAGGGATGCCTTATCCACGCTGATATTCAGTTCCCGGCCCAGTTCTTCCGGGCTTTGGGAGATGATGGAGCGGTAGAAGATATCGTATTCCTCCCGGTTCACGGAATCTTTTTTGCTCCCTCTGGAATCCGTGGGAATCAGATTGCCGAAATTGTGGTTGGACAAATAGGTGACGAAGTTGTGCAGCTGGTTTCCCACCGCAATGATATTTTTTACCTTCACATCCTTCAGATGATGGTTGGCAAAGGCGTATAGGTCATGGGCAATGTGCTCGTATACCAGATTCTGGTAATTGTCCGTGCGGTTTTTCATGTCCTGTAGCACTTCCTGGATGCGCAGGGCTCCCAGAAGGATGTTCTGGGTGTCCGTCAGGGCATTCTTGTCAAAGATGGAAAGTTGGATGCTGCCGCCGCCCACATCTGCCAGCAGGGTTCCCTTCTGGATCAGCTTGTGGAAGGAATTGGGGGTGAGGGCGATGGATTTGTAGCAGAGGAAGCGCTGTTCCGAATTGCTGAGAATCTTGATCTGAAAGCCGGTGCGCTGCTTGACCTGGTCTAGCACCATCATGTTATTGTCGGCCTCCCGCAGGGCGCTGGTGGCGATAATCATGTAATCGGAGATACCGTATTCCTGCATTTTCAGGGAAAAGCCGCTCAGTGCCTTGCACAGTCTTTCCACCGTGGGATAGCTGATATGCTTTGTGGAGTATGTCTCATATCCAAGGCCGGAAGAATGATGCACATAGTCCAGCTGATGTATGCCGTTTTTCTTTGATATTTCATAAATGCGCAGGGTGGTTTCGTGGGAGCCTACGTCGATTGCCGCAAAGGTCGTAACTGCCATGTCATGCCTCCTAACTTGATTTTATGTGAATGCCGGTGAACAGCTTCCACAGCGAATTTCTAGAAAAGAACTAGAAATTTATGTGCAAGCACAACTATTTTCGTCTGTTTCTGGAAATTGCTGTGAATAGTAACATATGTATTGTTGCTATTCACGGCTATTCTAAACAACATGCGTAAAACTTGCCAGCAAGCTGTCAATCGCAGCAAAATCAGTTGCTCTCGTTTTACTTATGTGTTTAGAACAGCCTCC
>CATKZA010000209.1 GCA_949841235.1 uncultured Clostridiaceae bacterium | reverse complement strand
ATTTTCAAGTGCGATAATGCTCCGTTACGATTCTGCCTTACGGCTTCAAATTTTGGAAAGGCTGAACCGTTGCAAAACTCCGCACTTTTTTATCATACACTATTTCTTATAAAGGGGCAATATAATCCGCTGACCTATCTGGATTTCATTTTCATTCTGAATGTTATTCACCTTCTTAATCTGCTCCATATATGCCATGGAATGGTACTGCCTCCAGACGATCTGGCTCAAAGTGTCCCCCTTCTGCACCACGTAGCTGTTCGCCCGGGGGGCTTCCGAGGCATTGCCACCCCCCGCCGGACTGTTATTTTTCCCGCCTGCATTTCCTCCCCGAGAATCTTGTGGAGCCGGAGACTTTTGAGCGACCGATGGCAGTTGAGTGGCAGACGGCTTTTCAGAATTCGATGGCTTCTGAGTGGCAGTTGGCTTTTCAGAAACCGATGGCTTTTGGGTAGGGATTGGCTTTTCAGAATCTGATGGCTTCCCAGTGGCAGTTGACTTTCCAGACCCGGCGGATTTTTGCGCATTTGGCGGTTTTTGGGAGGCTATTGATCGGGGAGCGGCGGATGATGGAATATCCAGAGACTTCTTTTCAAAATCTGCAAATTCTCCGGCAGCGGAAGGAGCCGCCGTATTTATTTTCTCTTTGCCCTTTCCCTTGTCTGCCTTCTGAGATGGTGCCGGATCATCCAAAGGCTCCTGGGACAAGGTCATAATCGCCGACTCCAAATCTTCTATCTTCCTGCTACTTTGCACCAAGAGCCATCCGCCCACCAGCGCCAGCACCAAAAGCATTCCTCCCGCCGCATAAAAAGCCGGCTTCTTTTCCTGCTTCAAATGCTCCTTCTTCTGGATGACCGTGCGCACGCTCTCCATCACAGTATCTTTATATCCCGCCTCAAAGCTCTCCTTTTCTTTGCCACGCAGCATGTACTCCTGCATTTTGGGATTCTTTCCATAATAAATCATATAGCCCGGAACGGACTGAACGCCGTCATTTTCCCAGCGGCAGACACTCTCCTCCTCCTCGCTGTAATCCCAATAGAAAAGAATCTGCCCCTCCCTGGAAAAATGCTTTCGCTGGATTCCCGCCACAGCCTTCTTAATCTGGCTATTCCCGATATTCACGCCACAGCCCCATCCCAGCACCTCTCCCCCGGAAAAAAACTGATGCACCTGCTCATGGATCTCATCCCACACCTGGGCGGTAAACCGCTCTCTCCACAGAAGCAAGTCCATCTCCACCTCTATGGCTCCGTATAGGAAGGTGCTTCCCTGCGCTGCACCCTCCCCCTTTTTCCCCACAAACACTACCAGAGAATTTTCCGCCTTCTCCCTGAATATGCGATGCATATATGTCACTACGTAATCTTCTACATAAATCCGGTTTGCCTCTGGCTGCTCCCCAATCTGCTTGATATTCTCCGGAAATTTATCAAATATGTAAAATCGTTCCTCATTCAAATAATTACTATTTTTCATAGACAAATCACTCCACCTTTCTTCTAGCACAAGGAATACTAAGTTCTTTGATGTTTAACGCAAAGTCACTTAATATTCGTTGTACTAGTAAATCATGAAAAGTGTAGCATGTCCCACAGGGTAAAATTTGTCGAAAATAGCATGAGGGCGGCTGCAATTTATCGAAAAAGTTCGACTTTGACACATTTTATCCACGACCTGGCGGCAAATTACTAGTCGGTGATATATTTGCTGAGCAGCCCCATCCGTTCTTCCGCCCAGCTGTAGTCCAGCATATAGTCGCCTACGAAATTCTTCTTCGCCTTCTCATCATCCGCCAGCAAATCATACAAATCGCAGCTAAACCTTTCCGTGTCCACCCTCTTCACGCCCCTCTTAGAAATCAATACCCTTTCTGCTCCATTCTCCCGCAATTCATTTCCCAGGGCTTTGCACACTTTGCTGCACAAATTCTGCGTGGCCTCATCGTTTGGCCTATTCTCCCACAGCGCACAGATAATCTGATCTGTGTTCACCGTACCTCCCTGCCTGTCTACCAGAAAAGCCATCAATTCTTTTGCCTTCCCACTGCGAAACATGATGGGGCGGCCATTTACAAATACATCGAAATGCCCGAAAGTCTTAATGAATATGCCCTTCCTCACTCTCCGTGACAATAGTTTTGCAGTTTCAATCTCATAGTACAACTGATCCCTGGTATAAGGTTTTAACAGGTAAGCGGCCGCATGAAGCCGAAAGGCATCCATGGCATAATCCTCGTGTCCCGTGATATAGATCAGCAAGATATCAGGATAAAGCAGCCTCAGCATCTTTCCGAGAGAAATGCCATCCACGCCATCCATCTCCACATCCAGCACTGCAAGGTCCACTGGATTCTCTTTTACATATACGGCGGCTTCCATCCCATCTGTAAATTCTCCCATAAGTTCTACCTCGGGTATATCTTTGGCGTAAGTCTCAAATACTTTGATCGCTTTCACTTCATCATCCACCATAATTGTCTTCATCTCACGCTTCCCTTTCTACCATTAATTAGTACATCATAAATTTAGTTCTTGATAGTTAGGCGCAGGATAAATTTTTACTCTGCAAGACAGATTTTCGACGGTGTAGCAGTAGCTGCATCCAGAAAATCTAACGTAGCAGATAAAAATTTAGGCAAGCATAACTGCTAGAAACTTAACTCATGATGTGCTAATACCGTGTCACTTTTGGCAAGGAATTGCTATTCGGATGCATACTCCGCCTTTTTCATGCATTTTTGCAGATACCGCATAGCCATGACGCTTTCCTTTACTTAGAATTTCAGACAATTTGCCACTTGAGCCCATTAACTTTTCCCACTTCTCATGAGAACATATACCCGATAAAGTTTGAATTTTTATTACATTTTGATTTGCCTCCTCTTCCGTCTCCACAATCAAATATCCATCGCAAGTTTTTTCCATTACAAATTCTTTTATCACAACATAGACGACTTCTTCCATATAAAATGGTGGCATGGTAAAATCCGTCGTCCCAACACAATATTCAAATTGCAGTTTCTCAAAGCGAGCCTCTTGCAGGTCGCCATAACATAACAGGCAGTCAAGCACCTTGCCCGCCGGCACCAGAACGTCCCTGCCGCTATAGCAGAAGACATACCTGAGATATTTAGAAAAATTGTCAATCAAGTTCGCTGCATTTTCCTCCTGCAACATCACTGCACATTTAATATTGTTCAATGCATTAAAAATAAAATGAGAATTGACATTTTCCATGGAAGTCCCTCTTCCCTTCGGATTCTCCCCTGCAATTCCATCCTCCAAAGCAGAAAGATCAGGCAGATCTTTGGATTTCCACTCATTCCAAATATGTTGAGAACCCAGACTAATTAATTGATCATCCATTATCAGAAATTTTTCTTTCTGAACAAATTTTTCTACATTCCTATTCATATTCATATCTATTCCATCATAAATCAAATGCTGCAAAACCACGTTATTGCTCGTTACCGCATATATTACTTCGTCTACTAAATATCGAAGTAATACTAACCCTTACTCAAACAGCGTAATTCATATCCCATACCAAGTCAATTATCAGAAACTCTGAAAGCACCTCCAAATATCGACGACATTCAACTTTCACGAAATTGCTTCTTCTTCTGCCAGAAGCCATCCTCCCCTCCAGAAAACCATGAAAGCCGGAAATATCCCTGCAAGATATCCCCGGCTATCTAACCCTAAAAAACATACGCACATCCCTTCTTTTAAAAGATTTCCATGTTTCATCTGCAACTACTATATTAGTATATTTCTACTATTTTGTCAACTATGTTTTAGAAAAACTATTATTTAGATTATCTAAGTGTTTACTTTCACCTTGTTTTGTGTTATAAATATACTAGTAGGAATGGAGGACACGACCATGGCACTAAGAAATAGTTTTAAAAGCGGATCCTGCGAAATGTTAATATTGCACATTTTGAAACACCGGGGTGACTGTTACGCATATGAGATTTCGCAGATGATCACGAACATTTCAGGAGGTAAACTTACATTTCCAGAAGGTTCATTATACCCGGCTTTCTACAGGATGATTGACAACCATTATATTTCTGATTACAAAAAACGAACAGGAAGGAGG
>CATKZA010000208.1 GCA_949841235.1 uncultured Clostridiaceae bacterium | reverse complement strand
ATTTCCCTGAAAGCCCATCATCTTAGCCACTTCCGGAAGAATATAGGTGAAAAAATAATTAAATATATATCCAACTACCAGCCCGCCCAATACATTGGGCAGGAAATACATGCCCCGCAGGGTACTCTTGAAATGAATCCTGCTATTCAAGGCCATTGCCAGCAAGAGGCTCACCACGTTTACCAGAATGGTCGTCACAACTGCCAGCTTAAACGTGAAGAGATAGGAACTTCCCACCCTGCCATCCTGAAACAAGTCAATATAATTTCTAAGCCCCACAAAGTCGTAATTCCCATACCCGCGGAAATTGGTAAAGCTGTACACCACGCCCTGGATCAAAGGCAATGTATTGAAGGCGAAGAATAATGCCACGATGGGTATGGTAATCAGCAGAAAGGTCCTGCTTTTCGCATTCATTTTCGGTTTCGCCTTCTTCCCGGCAGCCCCCGCTGCCACATTTTGATTCTCCTTCATCATCATCCCTCCTCGCTCTGATGCTCTGACTCATACTTCTGCACCTTGTCTATCAAATCCCGGTTATACCGAACCCATGCCTCATCGAACTTCTTCAAGAACTTCTTCGTATCCCCGTCCAGCAGGTAAGTCTGAATCATAGCGTCCACCGCCATCTCCGAGGGATAAAAATGATCCTGGTAGTCCGTCACCTTCTCCTCTTCAATATATTCTTTCATGCCATCCAGCATAGGTGCCAGGGTAAAGTCTCCCATCTTGCAGGGAACCGCATTCTGATCGTCCATATATGCCTGCACGTTCTCATCTTTCAGGAGAAAGCGAAGCACCTCATAGGCTGCCTCCTTATTGGGACAGTCATTCATCACGCAGAATTGCAGATCAACGCCGGATGTCAAAACATTTTCCTCCTTATTGTTCGAGGCAGGATACACGAAGGAATCGATATTCATATCCGGATTCACCGATTTGATCTGGGGAACCGCATAACTTCCAATCATATACATAGCAGCCTCGCCTCTGGCAAAAGCCGTGCAGGCATCATTGTAGGAGTATGCCACAAAATCCTTGGGGCCATAGGCGAGAAGCTCCTTCATCTGCTCCGCCACCGTCACGTATTCTTTGGAGAACGTTGTCTTCCCCTTATTCACATCCTTGCACACCGTGGCATCCGTCAGGGAAGATGCTGCGCTATTCCAGGGAGACAGGCAGCTCCAGGTATCCTTATATCCCATGTAGAAGGGAAGCCTTCCCGCCTTCTTAATCTTCTTGCACAGGGCCAGCAATTCATCCCACGTCTCCGGAATCTGCCAGCCGTTCTCCTGAAACATTTCCCTGTTGTACAATATGCCTGCCGCATTGGCCATATATGGCACACCGTATGTACCTTTGGTGGGAACGAACTTTAAGTTCTCATCAATATCCAGATACTTCTGCTTAATGTCCTTCAAGCCGTCAAAGTCCGAAATATCCATCAGCATGCCCGCATCAATGAAATTCGAGAAGTTGAACTCACCGCCGATACCAATGATATCCGGATTGTCCTCCCTGATAAACCGGGTCTTGAGAACCGTCATCGCATCATTGGGAGAGGATATTTTCAACTCGATATCCTTATGGCTCTCATTGAACTTCCTCTCCACCTCCTCAAAATAACTTACCGCTTCCGGCTTATAATGTACCAATTCAATTTTCGTTTTCTTTCCATCTTTCTCTTTGCCGCATCCAATGATTGAGAAACATCCCAGCAACAGTACGGCTGTAAAAAGAATTGCCTTGCTTCTTTTTAGCATTTATACATCTCTCCTTTCCACAAAATATAGTTTCTTTTCAGTAAATTCATTATAACATGTCAATATGCGACATAAAATATCTGAATTATGGCACTTTTATACCAAAATGCTTATTTTATTCCTATCAGTTGCATTCAGCTAGCATTTTGATATATATTAATAGAAGGATGCTGGTACAGCATAAATTAGCAGCAGTTGAACAATTAACACCCTAGGAGGCAAATCATGCACGATATTTTATTTTCCATCTTTCCCAATGAAAAGTTTATTGATCTGGGACTCTATCAATTTGGCTGGGAGCGTTGCATGCCCGCCCACATGTATGGTCCCGCAGCCAGAAACCATTTTCTCTTCCACTATGTTATTTCCGGCTCTGGAGAACTGATGGCAAATGACAAAAAGGGAAATACCCGCACTTATACTATTCGCAGCGGACAGGGATTTATGCTATATCCAGGACAGATTAGCACCTATATTGCAGACGAGAATACCCCCTGGGAGTATACCTGGCTGGAATTTGACGGCCTCCGGGTAAAGGAGGCGCTGGACATCTCCGGCTTCTCCCTGAACCAGCCCGTCTACCGCGCCGCATCCAAAACTTTTCGGGAGACCATGATGCAGGAGATGCTATATATTGCCAACCACGGAGATGAAACGCCCTTCCATCTCATCGGCCACCTATATATTTTTCTGGATGCACTCACCCGGTCCGTGTCTTCCACCCGGATGAATCATTCCGGAAAATTAAGCGACTTTTATATTCGAGAGGCTATCAACTTCATCGAGCAAAACTTCCCTTACGAGATTTCCATAGAGGACATTGCAAAACACTGCGGCATAAACCGCAGTTATTTCGGAAAGATATTTCATGAATCCGTAGGGAAAACCCCCCAGGAATTTTTAATGAGCTATCGAATGATGAAGGCAACAGAATTATTGAAGATGACAGACCTGTCCATCGCAGATATAGGAAATGCAGTTGGCTATCCTAACCAACTGCACTTTTCCAGAGCCTTCAAAAATATTTATGGCATATCGCCTAGAAATTGGAGAAACCAGAATTGATCAAACTCCAATGCATTCAATATATGATTTTATCTATATGCATCAACCGTGAATGGAAACCATTTTGATTGTTTCGATACTCTCATTGCTGTTCCAGCACATCACCCCCATAATTCCTCTTGCAGGACGACTGGTCAAGAATCATGTTTCCACTCCCATCCAATGCTTTCCAAGACTGAACATCCTTTAATTCTAGAACCTCCAAATATGTCTGGTTATTTTGAATCGGAATGCGGCAAGCCTCCCCATCACTGGATGCCAAGCATAGCTGGTCAAAAGAAACACTTTTTCGGGTATCCGTCTTTTTCACATACGTACTCTCCCCCACCGAACCCCATGCCACCTTCTTCCCATTTACTTGGGCAACTGATATGCTGATTCCCGGCGTCATATCCACGCTTCCTTCCGCCCGATCTCGGATTCTCCAATCTCCATCCTGCCTCTCCACATAAAACACGTTACAGCAGGCTCCAGTTCCCAGATATTTCATTACAAAGAGATATCCATTTCCGCACTTCTGAATATTTGAAACAGAAATATCCTCTTCCATATACTTAAAGCCCACATCATCCCAATCCTTCTCCACTGTCTGCTCTGCCGTCTCTGCGTCAAATTTGCTCTCTTCCCTCTTCTCCGCAACTTCCTTCTTGTCAGAACGCTTCCCATTATTCTGAGAAACTCCGCATCCCGGCAAACTCATTGCAATAAACGCACTGAAGCAGAACACGCATAATCTATTTAAATTTCGCATCGCTAAATGAAATCCTCCTCGCATAACTATTTCTACCCCACTCTGAATAAACATCTGCAAGATTCTTATTTAAGGCATCATAGGAATGGCATGACACAAAGTATGTCGAACCTGCTCCCGGGGTATAATTTACCTGCGTAACAAACAAACTATGACTATATCGGCTAGCGTTTGCCGATTTCATTTGAATGACATCGCCAAGTTTTATCCCGGATAGTTTTGTACATCTCCCATTATTATTATATATTTTCCCCTGAGGCCCATATGTTTTCGATGCAGATACATGACTGGCAAACTTTGTTACATTTTCCCAATTCGCATAGCCGCCACCAGTACCTCCATACCAACTGCTTGTCATATATGTTTTATTAGCAATTCTTTTTTTCGTCTTGCTAATATCATTAGATACATATCCTCCATAACCAGCCCATACGCATTGTGATACAAAATTCGTGCAATCATTTCCGTTTACATAATAAAATAATAACTTATTCTTTTTATCTTTCCCCACATTCGCATATTTTCTTGCATATTTTACGGCATTTGCTGGAGAATAAGTTCTTTTTGATG
>CATKZA010000207.1 GCA_949841235.1 uncultured Clostridiaceae bacterium | reverse complement strand
CTTCCGACCACTTCTGCGATTACCGCCTAAAGGCTTGGAGCGCTCCCATTGATAACCTTTCCCATTGGACATGCCATGGGGATATCTTCCGCACCCGGGACACCAGGGATTTCCCGGCAGATACGGACTGGAGCCACAACCTCCTCTATGCGCCTGACGTGGTGGAAAAGAACGGAAAATATTATCTCTATGCCTACATATTAAATGGAAAGGGCTGTGTCGCGATAGCCGACCAGCCGGAAGGACCCTTTGAAATACTTTCCACCTACCAATACCGTATTCCGGAGGAAGCCTGCGACCAAGGACAATTTATTGATCCCGGCGTATTGGTGGATGACGACGGAAAGGTGTATATTTATTGCGGATACACCCGCTCCTATATGGCGCAAATCAATGAAGAAAATATGTACGAAATCCTAGACGATACCTTTCAGGAACACATTCTGCCCGCACTGCCGCCAGAGAATCCAGCCGGATTTTTTGAGGCATGCTCCCCCAGAAAAATCGGGGACACTTATTACCTCATCTACTCCCCAAACTTAGGCAGCCGCTTGGCATACGCCACCTCCCAAAACCCCATGGGGCCTTTCACCTACAGGGGATACATCGTGGACAATTCCCAGAATTACCCCGCAGGAAACAACCACGGCTCCCTCTGCCAAATCAAGGGGCAATGGTATATTTTCTATCACCGCAATACAAACGGCACCTTGATGTCCAGGCGGGGATGCGTGGAAAAAGTGGAAATACTGAAAGACGGAACCATACCCACGGTGGAAATGACTTCCTTGGGCTTCCAAGATTCTCTGAATCCCTACGAGATCACTCCCGCCGACATTGCCTGCTATCTCACCGGGGGATGCATGATTGCGGAGATTAACATCTTCACCCGATTGATTACAAATATCAGGCATCAATGCGTCATGGGATATAAATATTTTGACTTCGGGGAGCGCAATGCCAACCGCACCATGAAGTTTTTCGCATCTGTGCGGGGATGCGGCTGCAAAGCCCGCCTTCGTATACTTCTGGACGATGCCGAGAACGGGGAAGAAATCGGAGTCTGCCCGGTGGATGCTGACACGCAGTGCATCTCTGCCGTAGTGCGGGGCGTTTCCGGAAGACACGCCCTATACCTCGTTGCGGAATGTGCCGCTGAGGGATGCTTTGCCGGAATGTTCCAAGATAGGAATTTGTTTGATTTGGAAAAATTCGTCTTTGTGAAATAAAAGTCTTTCTGTGGTGCTGAGTCAGGTGCTTTCTGACCATGAAGCCCGAGAAAAAGGGAACGCAAAATATCCCTCGGATCTTAGTGCGTTCCCTTAAAACTCGTATATATTTACACTCTTGATACCAGCATGCATCAGGCGCTCGGATGATGTATGCAAGCTTACATATGCGGAAATAAATCGAGTTACTTGCAGGCAATATAGATATCCATGCTTTCCCCATCGGTTTCAAAGCAGGGAATTACATCCTTTTCCACACGTTCCAAACCGTTCACTCGCATATACTCCATAAGCGTCTTATAGCCGTTGGGAATAGTCACAAAAGGGGATTCAAAAGGGCTTTCAATGTGTATCGCCGCATATTTGTGTTCTGCCTGCTCGTGTATTTCACGACCGGGAGGATTGCACCCCTCAGGCAGTATCCACGCCGCTTCGTACCCATGCATATTGAATACATTAATCTGTTCCTGTGACACGTTGGGAAAATCCCAGCCAATAATACGGGGGTTATCCACATCGCATTCACGAGCAATATAAGTTACTCTGTCGATAGCGTCGCCCTCAGGATCGGAACTGATAACGGCATGCTTAATATAGCGGAAAGCGGGAACCGTCTCGACACGCAAATTTGTATACGCTTCGTCGCTGGCGACCATATCATCGCGGAACAAGTTGTCCAGCGAGCAATTGAAAATCTTGCAAAGTTCCAGAGCCTTGTCTATTTCGGGCTGCGCTGCATCCAGTTCCCATTTAGATACAGTTTGACGACTGATATTCATTTTTTCAGCCAAATCCTCCTGCGTCATATTTCCTTTCAAATGTCTTAAAAACTGCAAATTCTGTCCAAAACTCATATAATATTCTCCTCTCTGATTTTCTTGCGCTGCGACACATTTTCAGTATAGTATTTTCCCTGCCAACCCGCAACCAACCCATATGTGCTATTTTACTTTGCCGCGCAACTTCAAAGTGCAAAGAATATTTTTACAGTAACTAGTATTATTGACCCAAGCCAGTCAAAAATCCTTGAATTTAGTTGGACTGTGAGTAGTAACGTTGAACAATCTCAGGCACCACTCAACTGTCTCGGAAGATAGATGAAAAGAAGGTATCCAAACCGCGCGATTAGGCCAGTGACCAGAAAGCACAACTGCAATAACATTTCCAACCGAGGCCCCTTCCACCTCTTCTTCTCTTCCTCCCCCTGATACATGGGAAGAAAAGAGGCATTTTTTCGTATCAGGTAAAAGTACCCTGCAAGGGCGGCGGCGAAAAGCAAGAACAGCCCCGCCCCGGCAAACTGACCCAATACCCCAGACATGCGCTCCACTCCCCCCAGCCCGTCCCTTCCTGACAGCAAGCCAAAGGCAAAAACCAGGCAGTCTAGGGAGAAAAAGCCGCACACTAGGCTAATCGCCGAAAAAACACCTCTCTTCCACCAACTCATTAATCTTCTTCCTTCCACATCCTCATCTCAAAGGGCCGCAAGCAGACTGCCTCATCATAACTGTTCCGCATTCCCGCCGGCAACCTCCAGCGCATCTCAAACTCCTGGTCCGATGCAGTATTATTGAACAGGAAATGCCACCGTTCCTTCTGGTTCCGGCGCACCGTATGCTCCACGCCGAAGGGCAGATTTTCAATGTGGGAAATCCCCGCCTTTCTAACAATCTCGCTCATCAGGGAAACCGTGCCACATCGATTCATCACCGTGCCAACATAGTACACCTCTCCGGCACCATATTGATTCACCGTAATGGCCGCCTTGCCCGCATAAAAATTCTCCCCGTACCTGGCAAGAATCTCAGCCCCGTCACTTTCCAGAATGTCACACCACAGCTGACAGGCCGGCTCCTCCCCCTGTCTTGCCGCCTGCATCCGCTTGTCCTGCAATAGCCAAGTGGCCTGAGAAATGTGCAACTTCTGCCACCTCTTTCCAATGGCATCGTATTCTTCCACATGGACTCCCGCCATATCCGCAAACACCGTAGGCAGCGGAGACATAATGCAACGGTTATTCTCGTCCTTCACCCCGGAGCGATTCGTAAGCACCAGCCTTCCGCCCATCTTCGCATAGGCATCCAGCTTGTCCGCCATCTCTTGATTCGTGACAAAGAGCGTGGGAGCCACCACCACCTTGTACTTTCCAAGGTCAGACCGAATATCCACGATATCCACGCCGATTCCCAGACTGGTAAAGGCATCGTGATACGCCTTTAACTGGGTAAAGTAGTGCATCCCCTCCACCTGGGGCTGAATCTTGAAGGCATACTCCTGATCAGAGCCATAGATGATCGCCACCTGGCTTTCCGGCACACTGCCCTCCAGCTCCTGCCACCCTTCTACCGTCCTGCAAAGTTCCCGAAACTCTTCAAATCTTCTGCCCGGCACATTGCTCTGGTCAATCAGACCATGCCAGAACATTTCCGCTCCTGATACTGCCGTGCGCCAGCGGAAATGAACCACGGCATCCGCTCCGTGGGCGATAGCCTGCAAAGAATAGCCCTCCAGCATGCCCGGCTGCAGCGTCTGGCTCATGGGAGCCCAGCCTCCCACAGGACCGCTCAACTGTTCCATAATCCAGAAATTCTTCTCCTTGATCCCCCGCATCAAATCCAGATGAAAGGCATGGGAATACAGGGTTTCCTGATCTTCGGGAAGCGCCGTGGCAGGATAATTATCATAAGAAACAAAATCCAATTTTTCAAACAGGTCATAGAAATCCGGCATATTTTCGCAAAGCCAGTTATTGGTAGTAATGAGCGCCTTGCTGTCTATGTCGTGAATGAGCTTTCGCTGAAACTCCACATAATCCACCGTACTCTTTGACGCATAGCGGTTGAAATCCAGCATGTAAGAGGGATTCAGCCAATTTTGATGGATTCCAAAAGGCGGTTTTATCTGGCTGAAATCAGAATATTCCCC
>CATKZA010000206.1 GCA_949841235.1 uncultured Clostridiaceae bacterium | reverse complement strand
CTCTTCTGGAGAAGGTATTATTTTTGTTACTTATGGGGTCGTAGCAAAAATTTATAATGTATTGGGGTTTACGATTATTAGTATAGCATCTTCCCAAATAAAGTGTGCACAAAGTGCACAAAAGTTGCTTTTAGTTTTTGTGCACTCTGACATGCGTGTCGAAAAATCAAGGGCATTCTGTCATTTTATTGACAAAAACTACTGTTGACGGCACCGCCGTTCCAGCAAACAAACAATCCTACTCGTCATCCTCCGATTCATCGCCCTCCATCTCTGCGACATCAGAAGCCTGCTCCTGAGAATCAGCAGAATCCATTTCCTCTTCCTCTGGAAGAAGCGGCCTCTCGGCTTCTACCACTTCCTCTGCCTCCTCCGATACGGATTCCCCGCCAAAAAGAGCCTCGAACTCCTTCCTGTTTATACGCTCCTTCTCGATCAAGAGTTCCGCGCAGGCATGAAGCACATCCATATGATCCTCCAAAATCTCCTTGGCCCTGGCATATGCCTTGTCAATAATCTTCTTTACTTCCCGGTCGATGGTCTTAGCCACATCCTCGCTGTACCCCCGGCTGTGCTGTCCGAAATCCCTTCCGATAAAGACCTCGTCCTCGTCAGCATAGTTAATCATCCCGATGGCATCAGAAAATCCATACTTGGTAACCATGTCCTTGGCCGTAGAAGTAGCCTGCTTGATATCTTGGGATGCCCCCGTGGTGATATCATCGAAAATCAAACTCTCCGCAATGCGGCCTCCCAGTCCGGCAATGATATCCTGCATCATCTTCCCTCTGGTCATATGCATCTCATCCCGCTCCGGCAGAGGCATGGTATATCCCGCCGCCCCGCTTCCGGTGGGAATCACCGACACGATATGCACCGGCCCCACATCGGGAAGCACATGGAACAGGATGGCATGGCCGGCCTCGTGATAGGCCGTAATCTTCTTGTCCTTCTCAGAAATGATACGGCTCTTCTTCTCCTTGCCGATGCCAATCTTGATAAAGGACTTGCTGATATCTTCCTGCTCGATATATGCCCGGCCCTCTTTCGCACAGGCAATGGCCGCCTCGTTGATCAGGTTCTCCAGGTCAGCCCCGGTAAATCCCACCGTGGTCTGGGCAATCTTCTTCAAATTCACATCATCCCCCAAAGGCTTTCCCTTGGAATGCACTTCGAGAATCTCCTCTCTTCCCCGCACGTCCGGCCTTCCCACCGTCACCCTGCGGTCAAATCTTCCCGGACGGAGAATCGCCGGGTCAAGGATATCCACTCGGTTGGTGGCGGCCATAACGATAATGCCTTCATTGATGCCAAATCCATCCATCTCCACAAGCATCTGGTTCAATGTCTGCTCCCGCTCATCGTGGCCGCCGCCCAAGCCGGAGCCGCGCTTTCTCGCCACCGCGTCAATCTCGTCAATAAACACGATGCAGGGAGCATTTTTCTTCGCCTCCGCAAACATATCCCTCACTCGGGATGCACCTACGCCCACGAACATTTCCACGAAGTCCGAACCGGACAGGCTGAAAAATGGCACGCCCGCCTCCCCGGCAACCGCCTTTGCCAGAAGGGTCTTACCTGTTCCGGGAGGTCCCACCAAGAGAATTCCTTTGGGGATGCGAGCGCCCACGCAGGTATATTTTCCAGGATTGGCTAGGAAATCTACAATCTCTTCCAATTCCTCCTTCTCCTCCTGCAAGCCCGCCACATCCTGGAACTTCTTAGAATGCTCTCCCGGATCAATGCGCTGGGCACGGCTCTTCCCAAAATTCATCATCTTGGCATTGCCCCCGCCCGCCCCTGCTGACTGGGCAGACATAAAGGAAAAGAGCAGAAAAATCCCGATAATCACCAGCCCATAGGGAAGCAGCGTGGTAAATACCCAAGAAGGCTTCTGGATATCCCGCACCACGCAATTCTTCGCCAAATCATTGTCCGCATATACAATATTCTCCACGATGGTCACATCAGATACAAAAAAACTGACAGACTGCTTATTCTTCAGCTGGACAGTGACCTCTCCGGTAGGCACCTCCTCATTGGGGAGAATCTTGACAGATGCCACCTTGCCATCCATCACGTCATCCTTAAAGGATGCCAGATTGTATCCATTCCCCGTACTCCCGCCATATGAGCCGGACACCCACACGGCAAGAAAAATAATTCCCAGAATCAGGACATAAAACCCTATTCCTCCTGTCTTCATCTGTTTCTTCATGAAAAATCTCCTTTTATATAGAATTGATGGAACCCCGTTACTATTCAGCCTTGCGGCTTCATAGCAACCCAAAAGACTGAACTGTTACGGAACCCCATCATGATCAACTTACGCAATATTGCCATTCACGACATGCCTATATTGCATCCACAATTTCCTCATGCATCCTCAGCAAATTCTATCTCGCCCACATAGGGCAGATTCCGATATCTCTGGGCATAATCCAAGCCATATCCCACCACGAACTTATCCGGAATCTCAAATCCCACATACTCCACTTTCACCTCAGTCTCCCTGCGCTCCGGCTTATCCAGAAGCGTGCAGATCCGCAGGCTGGCAGGATTCCTGGCGTTCAGCATCTTCCGCACCATGCTCAGCGTATTGCCCGTATCGATAATATCCTCCACGATCAGCACATGGCGTCCGTCCAGATCCTCATCCAGATCCTTCCTAACCTCCAGCCCGGAGCCCACCGTCCCGTCTCCATAACTGGCCGTGGCCATAAAATCCATGGTCACCGGAATCTTGACAGCCTTCGCAAGTTCGGAATAGAAAATAACGCTCCCCTTCAAAATGCAGATCATGTGAAGCGTCTTCCCCGCATAGTCTCTGCTCAGCTGTTCCGCCATCTCCTGAATGCGACCCCCTACCTGTTCTTCAGAAATCAATTCGTGTATTATCTCTTTCATATCCTATGCACCTTTCTCTCCCAGTTCATTCTATGCCGCCATGCGCCACCCCCCTCAAGGGCTGGCTCCCTGCCTATCGACTCAGATTGTCGGAAACGGCCGCCGCTGGTTACGATTCACAGTTTCCCCGCTCATAGCAATAGGCACTCTTCACTATTCTATGAGCCGCTCAATGCAAAGTACCTCCTGCGTCTCCTCTGCCACATAAAAATAAGCACTCTGGCGGTTTAACTCAGGAATCCACAGCACATGGCTCCCCAGCGCCAGAATGGGAATCCGCCTTCGATCTGCTGCCGGAATCTTGTCATCCACAAAAATGCGGTTCAATTTCTTCCTGTGTCCTTCCCTGTCCAGCCACAGGAAATCTCCCGGTTCCCAATACCGAAACCTTGGCATAGTATCCATTCTATCATAATCAAAACATTTCGTACAGCACTTTTTCAGATTGTTTGAAGAGAATCCCCCAGCCTCCTTTTTCATTGGACGGAGAACCCATTCCTCCCCCCGGGATGTCATCACCGTCGTATCCTTTCCCAAGCGAAGTTCCTCAGACCATTGGCTCCCCCCGGCATCCGGCTTCTCTACACCATTTCTTTTCCCCAGGAAAACCCAGCCATATTCCCGCCATGCCCGCAACCCATAGGGAAGATCCAGGCTTCTGCCTGTCTCCCCGGCAAATAACTCCTGAAACTTCGCCACATGAATAGAGCCAATATCCCGCCTGCGCCCCGCCATTTGAACTAAGAGGCGCATCGCCACTTCCCTCTGCAAAACATTGGGAATTGCCAGAAAAGCCTCTGCCTCCACTTTCAGGCAACCCTTCTCCTCCCGCACCATCTCCCGGCAGCAAGACTCCGCCTGTTCCTCCAGATATGCCGCGACCTCCTGCATCTCTTCCCCCAAACGCACCAAATGCTCTGCCGCTCCCTCCTGCATCTTCTGCAATAGCGGCAGAACCTCCCGGCGAATTTGATTGCGGCGGTAGCGAACCTCTTCATTGGTACTGTCCTGGCAAAAGCCAATCCCCCTCTCAGCCAAAGCACCCAGGATCTCTTCCTTTCCCACGCAGAGCAGGGGGCGCAGGATCCTGCCCCGCCGGGGGCGCATTCCGCCCATGCCCCGCAAGCCGCTTCCCCGCAGCATATGAAGCAGGATGGTTTCCGCCTGGTCATCCCTGTGGTGGGCCACTGCAATCACATCATATCCCAATTCCTGCCGCACCTTCTCCAGACAGCCATAGCGAAACTCCCTGCCCGC